>JBILYJ010000320.1:0-6101 GCA_044377795.1 Reyranella sp.
ATTTCTCAAGCTGGCTGCTTCAGCGGGGAAGAGCCGCTATGGCCAGTATCTGATGTCTGTGTATAATAGCTTCACAACCGATAGACGGCTGTAGCCCGCCGATGCCGGAATGGCAGCTGGCGGTTTGGCGGCTGTTGCCGCCTTTTGTGCCGGTACGCTTATTGCTAAAAGTCTAAGGGTCTCTAGGAACTGCGGGGCAAAGAATGCTGGGCGACGCCGGCGGCGGGCATCTTTTCAACTCGACGTTCGAGAACTGGGTATCTGCAAGCGTTGTGAATCCGAGGACCGGCTTCCGTTTCTGCAGGGGGTGGTTCATCACGCATGTGAGCCGCGGTCAGCCGATGCAGATTACAGTCGAGCCGCTGGAGCCGCGATCGGAGAGGGGCGTTCGACTGCTGCTCACCACGCCGCCCGAGCAAGTGCGGCTGTGGCATGCACTCGATCAAGCAGCGGTAGACGGCGGCGACAAAGCCGTCAGGGTTCGCCTGAGGGGAGTGCAGGGCGAAGGGGCGAAGCTGCAGCTGGATTCGATTGCCTTGTTCAATGGAAATGACGAGCAGCGGAAAGTGGACCGCCGATTGATCGGTGCCGTTCCGCTGAACCGTGACTGGCACGAGTTCACCGTCCCGCTGCGGCCAAGTGGCGCGTCTCACCAGGGGCAGCGCTATCTGTCGCTGCGGTTCTCCGGTGCGGGCAAGGTCGAAGTCGAATTTTGTCGCATCGAGGATCCTGCTGTTGCGACCAAGGTTCTGGCCTCGGCCAAGAGCTTCGCCGCAAAACTGGTTACGGGCTTCCGTCGCACCGCGCCCGCGGCGGCTGGCGGCGACGGACTGCACGATGAGGGCCATGGGGTCGAGCCGCCCCTGGTCGTATCCGCCGGCACCGCCGAGGTTACGAGCGTCAAGATCGAGCCTGCGGCAGCCTCGCCGTCCCCGGCCAGCCCGACCGTCTCCAACGTCTTGCTCAATCCGGGTTTCGAGAAATGGACTGAAGACAGGCCGGCCCACTGGAGCGTAACCGTACCGCCCGGCGTGACGATCAAGCGTGACTCGCCGACGCGAGAGAGACCGTTTGCGACACCCTGTCTGGCGGTGGTTTTCGGCAAGTCACCGGCAAACCAGGTTGTGTCCATCGCCCAACGGATAGAAGGCTTCTCCGCGCAGCAATTCGTGGACGTCGTGCTCGTCGGGCGGGCTGATGCTCGTACGGAAGTGGAAGTTGCCCTCACCAATTCCTCCGGCGAGATCATTCCGGGAGCACGGACAACGGTCATTCTTTGGTCGAAGTGGCTCCGTCGTACGGCCCACCTCCGGCTGCCCGCGAAACTCGAGGCGGGGCAGCAGGGACTGGCCCTGATCGTTCGGGACGGGCAGAGCAGCAGCGTTCAGTTGGCCTTTGTCGCGGCCGGCCCCGCAGGCGAGGCGATCGCCGACGAGTTCAAGCCGCGCCAGGTGCCGCTCGACTCGAACGCCGTCGTGAACGGACGATTCGAGCATTGGTCGGGCAGGCTCAAGCTCGCCCTGGCGACGCGCCGCACCGAGATCACGGATGATTGGCTCTTGGTCGGCAAGTCGCCGTGCCCCGCCGTCGACGTGAGGCTCACCGAGATCGCGCCGCGCGGATTGAGGGATGGGCGCGACCATCCCAGCGTACTTGCCCTGGCGCTCAATGGCGAGATCGCCGGACCCTACTTGCGTCTGGAGGCAGGCCTGGACTCGCTTCAGATCCTGGCAGCGTCGCCACGGCAGCTCGGCTTCTGCGCGCGCTCGGCTGAGGCTGCGGGGGCGGCCGGTAAGCAGGAAGCCCTGGTCATCCAGCAGATCATCGTCGCCGAGCGTCGGCGCACTGCTCCTGACAAGCACGAGTTTGACGTCAAGCGGCTGTTCACGGTCCGCAAGAACGTCAGGGTCGGGCGTATCGGCGAATACCACACGCTGCCGCTCCGGAACGACCATCGCAAGATTCTGGAGGCGAAAGCCAGCGAGACATTGCGCGACGCTGGCCACAGCCTTCTCTTGATCTTCGAGTTCGCCGGCTTTGTCGATATCGCCATCGGCGACGTTTATCTGGGCAGCGGAACAGTCGTGGCGGAGAATGCCGGACCCCAGCCTCATGAAGTCATGATGGAGGATCCGAACATTGCCGGGCAGCTGGCGCTGCTGAAGGGCCTCGAGCACTGGCAGTCGACGGAGCCCATCCAGGCAGAGGCCATTTCGACCGCCGGAGAGGGCGGGGCGGTCAGCTGGACATGGTTGCCGGGTTCGAAGTTCTCGGTCGATATCGTCATCTGCGTCTACAACGCCGTCGAGGAGACGCTGGACTGCCTCGAATCGATCGCCCGGAACACGTCGCTTCCGCACACGGTCACCGTCATCGACGACAAGTCGGGCGATACGACACGGATGCAGCTGCGGTCGTATGTACGAGGCAAGCCCTGGATCCGACTGATCGAGAACGAAACGAATCTCGGATACACGAAGTCCGCGAACATCGGCATGAGTCGTTCCTCGGCCGAATGGGTCGTGTTGCTGAATAGCGACACGATCGTTACCCCCGGCTGGCTGGAAGGAATGTTCGAGGTCGTGGAAGCCCACCCCAAGGCCGCGATGATCGGGCCGGTTTCGAATGCCGCCTCATGGCAATCCGTGCCGGAACTGCACGATGTGAAGGGCGGCTGGAGCAGCAATCCGTTGCCGGAGGGAGTTCGGCCGGAGGATGTTTCGCTGCTGGTCAACAACCTGTCGCCCAAGCAGTTTCCCGAAGCGACCCTGCTCAACGGCTTTTGCACGCTCATGAAGCGCGAGGTGATCGAGCAGGTCGGATACCTCGACGAAGTAGCGTTCCCCATGGGCTACGGGGAGGAGAACGACCTGTGCCTGCGTGTGAGGAAGGCAGGCTATACGCTGGTTGTCGCCGACCACGTCTATGTTTACCACGTCAAGTCCGCGAGCTTCGGAAGCGCGCGTCGGGCTGAACTTTCCAAGCGCGGAACCGCCCAACTGGCGATCAAGCATCCAGAGGTCGACATGAAGGCGGTTCAGCGCGAGATGGCGGAATTGACGTCGCTGACGGAGCTTCGGAAGAAGTTGCGTGTGCGGTTGCGCGGCGGGTCCGCTGAGCCAAATGCGCGGCCAGCCGGGAAGGGCGACAAGTCGGCCTCGGTCAGCGCCACAGTCGTTTGAGCACAGGGGCCGAAGGCGGACTGTACGTCCGTCTTGGGAGGGCAATCATCATGGAAACCCTCAGTGTCATGTTCGTCCTGCCGTCCGGAGGTGGCGGAGGTGGATCCAATTCCGTCGCCCAGGAGGCGATGGGACTGGCGAGGTTGGGGGTCGACGTGCGGCTGGCCGTCAATGTGCCCAACTACGGAAAATTTCTTGCGAGCTATCCAGAGCTCGAGGCCTTGAAGATTCCGGTCCTCTCCTATGCCGATGGCGCGGGGCTCGCCCAGCATTTCGCCTCATGTCAGATCGTCGTCGCGACGACCAACGCCTCGGTTTTCGACGTCGCCGGCGCGCGTGCTGAGATGATGAAGGGCGAACCGAAAGCGGTCCCCAAATTTGCCTATTACGTGCAGGATTACGAACCCCTGTTCTATCCGGCCAACAGCGAGCGCTGGCTCAAGGCCGGCCAATCCTACACGGCGTTGAAGGATGCCATGTTATTCGCAAAGACGAACTGGCTATGTGACATCGTCTATTCCAATCACGGCATTAAGGTTCTGAAGGTCATCCCGTCGGTTGACCATGAGGTTCACTATCCGAATCTCCGTCGTAGCGGCTCGCCTCTGTCAGTCGTGGCCATGCTGCGACCGGCGACCCCAAGGCGCGCACCGAAGCGGACTGTGCGGCTCATGCGGGCGATCGCCGGGAAATACAGCGACGTGTCCATGCAGGTGTTCGGTGCCTCGGACGAAGAACTCGAAGCCGCGGGCATCGCGCTGCCTTCCAACGTCAAGAACTGGGGTGTCCTGAAGCGGTCCCAAGTGCCGGATCTGCTGCGCTCCAGTGACCTTTTCCTCGATCTGTCGGACTATCAGGCCTTCGGTCGAACCGGTCTGGAAGGCATGGCGTGCGGGTGCATTCCGGTCGTTCCCGTGCTTGGCGGCACTAGCGAGTACGCTGTTCATGGGCGCAATGCATTTGTTGTCGATACGCGCAGCGACAATGAAGTCCTCAAGGCGGTAGACATCTTTGTCGAAATGGACTCGAAGTCACGCGCTGAGATGCGGCAATTGGCGCTTGAGACGGCAGCCGAATTCACAATAGCGAAGGCCGCACTCTCAGAGTACCGCGTTTTCAGCCAGCTCGTCTCCAGCGGCAGTTAGGAAGGCGGAGGCAAGGATGGCAATCGCCCTCTCCACCGGTGTGAGGGTTGGGTGAGAAGAGGGTGAGAAGACGATCGAGACCACGGCCGACGGGCTCGCTTCCGACAGCGGTCTCAGGTCCCGCGAGGGCTACACGGCCGGCGATCTCGTGTTCGCCGATGCCGTGAAACTGTTCGATGCCGAGAAGATCGTGCGGGCGCTCAACGAACAGTCCGTGGCCACCTGGACGAGACAGCCTGACGAATGGCGCGCCACCTCCGAGAAGGAATTCTCGCCCAAGGCGCTGGGCGCGGCGTGGGCGGCGCGCTTGCGGGTCTTCGACCGACAGACGATCGATTATCTGGAGGGGCTGGGCTTCACCAACCCAACCATCCGGGTCTGATCCGGGGAATGGTGAAGGTCGCGCGCAGCATCAAGGACGACTTGACCTGCTCCCGGCCTTTCATACGTGGGTAGGTTGAGTCTGTTCCTCTTTTGCTCTGCTGGTTGATGGTGCGACGGGGCGGGGCGCGAAGCCCCTGATCGAGCGCAGCGTCCCGCCCCGTTGCTCTTCGGGTCTGCGCGTAGCGCCGAACACCGCCGGAGGCAACCTGCCCAACCGACCGTGCGGCCTTACCGTGTTGTAGTCGATGCGCCAGGCCTCGACGATGTGCCGGGCCTCGGCCAGCGTGGTGAAGACGTGCTCGTTGAGGCATTCGCCGCGCAGGCGGCCATTGAAGCTTTCAACGAAGGCGTTCTGCATGGGCTTGCCGGGCGCGATGTAGTGCCACTCGATCCGAAGATCGGCAGCCCAGCGCAGCACCGCATTGCTCGTGAGCTCGGTGCCGTTGTCCGAGACGATCATCACCGGCTTGCCACGGTGGGCGATGATGGCCGCCAGTTCGCGGATCACACGCAGGCCCGACAGCGAGAAGTCCGGGATGCTCGCCAGGCATTCACTGTTGAAGTCGTCGATCACGTTGAGCAGTCGGAACCGCCGTCCGTTGGCCAACTGGTCACTGACGAAGTCGAGCGACCAACGCCGGTTCAGTTCCTGCAGCACGACGATCGGAGCACGTGCGCCAATGGCCCGGCGACGGCCATGCCGACGCTTCACCGCCAGGCCTTCCTCCCGGTACAGCCGGTAGAGCTTCTTCAGGTTCACCTTCGCGCCTTCCCGTTCCAGCAGCCAGCCCAGACGCCGGTAGCCGAGCCGCCGCCGCCGCAGCCCCGCCAGGGCCCGTAGCCGTTCGCGCAGGGCACTGTCGTCGGCTCGCCGCGACCGGTACCGGTAGCTGCTCACGTCCATCCCGATCAGCCCGCAGGCCCGGCACTGGCTCAACCCGTGGACCCGCTGCACGTGGTCCACTGCCCGCCGCCGAACCGCAGGCCTCAGAACTTTCCCGAGGCGATATCCTTCAAGGCCGCGGTGTCGAGCATCGCTTCGGCCAGCAGCTTCTTCAGCCGGCGGTTCTCCTCCTCCAGCGACCGCAGCCGCTTGGCGTTCGACGCCTGCATCCCGCCATACCGGCTCCGCCAGTTGTATAGCGTCGCCTCGCTGATCCCGTGCTGTCGGCAGAGGTCCGCCGGCTTCGCGCCGGCTTGGTGCAGTCGAAGGATCTCGATGATCTGCTCTTCGCTAAACCGCTTCCGCTTCATGTCCGTTATCCTTGCTCTGAACCCTGAAAACTGGATCGTTTCTGGCTAGAGTTTTCCGGTTGCTTCCCGAGGCTGGGAAGGAGCGGAGAGCGATGAAGGCATCGAAGTTTTCGGAGGCGCAGAAGGCGTTCATCCT
>JBILYJ010000021.1:0-23320 GCA_044377795.1 Reyranella sp.
CGCGCCGCCTTCAGGAAGGTGGGACGCTAGCAGGGGCAGCGGCTAGAGTGGCTCCAACCGAACCGGAGGAGACACCAGACATGTCCGATATCGCCTACACGCCGATCCTGCCCGAAGGCTGGCCGCGCCCGCGCGGCTTCTCCCATGGTGTCGTCGCCACCGGGACGCGCAGCGTCCGCATCGCCGGCCAGATCGGGCGCGAGCCCGCGCAGGCGCACATTCCCGCCGACGCCGATGCCGGCACGCAATGGCGCATCGCGCTGTCCAACCTCGTGGCCGTGTTGAAGGCCGCGGGCGGCCAGCCGGAGCACCTGGTTGCGCTGCGCGCCTACGTCACCGACATCGCCGAGTTCAACGCCGCTGGTGCCGCAGTCGGCGCCGCCTGGGGCGCCACGCTCGGCCGCCACTTCCCGGCGATGACCCTGGTGCAGGTCTCGGCCCTGATCGATCCCAACGCCAAGGTCGAGATCGAGGGCGAGGCGATCCTGCCATAAGGTCGTCGTTCGCGATCGACGTGGCGCCGCGCTAAGCGAAGCGATCCCTCCGGGAAGACGTCCCTAGGGGCCCCTAGCTGCCGCCACCGCCACCGCCACCGCCACCGCCACCGCCACCGCCGCCACCGCCACCGCCACCGCCGGTAGATCCGCTCGGCGGGCTGGGCGGGGCACCGACCGGGCGCGAGGCATTGTTGGTCGTGATGGCCTGCGCGGCGACGAGCTGCAGGTAGGCCAGCCATGGCGCCAGCCTCGACGAGGGGTCGGCATGGGGCAGTCCGTTCGCGTTGAGTGTCCTCAGCGCCGCATCGATCAGCACCTTGTCGCCGGGACCGATCACGTTGCCCGTCGTCTGGGTCTGTTCGAACAGGGCAAGATAGGCCTGCAATGTGTTGGGCGGCAGGATCACCGGCTCGAGCGGTGCCGCGCCGCCGGCCGGCACGAAGATCTGCGAGCCATAGCGAACCGCGCGCTGCGTGCCGGCGGCATTGCTCACGGTCAGCCGGTCACCGAACAGGAAGGTTGTCGTGGTGGAACCGTCGGCACCCACGGTGACGGTTGCGATACCGCCGCGCACGCCGATATGGGCGCTGGGCGTGCGGATGATGACCTCGCCCTTCTTGCTGATCGCGCCGCCAACGAAGCGAAAAGCCCCCTTCGTCGCGTTGACGGCCAGCTCGCCGACATTGCGGTTGGCGTCGAAGACGAACTTGTCGATCGTCAACTCGCTATTGGCGCCGACCGTCAGGCCGGAACCGTCGAGGAAGACCAGGTGCGCACGGTCCGCCGGTCCGGTCGTCACCCGCTCGCTGCCGAAGACGTCGATGCCGACGCGAAGGGTCCGCGTGGGCTGCGCCGGCGGCGTGCCGCGCGGATCGCCGCTGGCCGCAGAGGTCACGCCGACCTGCTGCGCGGATGACGCCGTGGCCCAGGCCAGCGGCAAGAGAAGCGTCAGGAAGATCGCGCGTGATTTCCACATGGACATCGAACCGCTCCCTCAGAATCGCCAGCCGATGCCCACCAGGCTGCTGAACGAATTGAAGCTGTAATTGTTGATTGAGGCGGAACGCTGGAAATAGGTCGTCTGACCCACCAGCGTCAGGCGATCGTCGAGCGGCACGGACAGGAGCAGGCCGAGATTGACGTCGGTCTGAGTGCGCACCGTCCCTAGCTGGACGAAGGGATCGGGCTGGTCGTAGGTCGCGAAGGCCATCGCGGCATTGCCCGCCAGCGTCCACTTGCGCCCGTTGATGCCCGCGGGATCCTCGAAACGCCACGTCAGCGCGCCGCCGAAGCCCGCCTCGCCATAGCTCTGGAAACCCGTCATCGCGATATAGCGCGTATAGTTGCCGCCCAGCGACGCTTCCAGGCTGGCCGTCAGATCGGCGCGGAGATTGCCCGCCACCGTTGCGTTGTTGCCCGAGTTCTGGGTGTTGAAGGGCACGGAGGCATTGTTCACGAAGTCACGCCGCTGCCCCAGCACCACGATCCCGGCACGGACTTTTTCCGTTACCGGCACCGAGGCTTCCAGCCCGGCGCCCCACGCCCAGTAGGTCGGCAGATTGCCCACGGTGATATAGCGCCCGCTGACGAAGGGCTTGAGCTGCACGCCACTCAAAGGGCCGTCGATCAGCTCCATGCGCGGACCCACGCCGAGGTCGAGCAGCATCACGTCGGCATCGGTGACCTGGAACTGCTTGGCCGTATAGAAGGAGAAGTCGGTCTCCAGGGTGCCGTTGTCCTGGCGCCCGAAATCGTAGCGATGGCTGAGTGACGCCGCGCCGACGAACGCGAAATCGCCCTGCCGCTGGAAGGTCGGATTGGGCACGACGGTCGCGCCGAAGGATTGCAGGGTGCCGGTGGGCAGGCTAGCGGGATTGTCGGAATAGCGGATGCCCGCCACGAACTCGCCGGTGAGGCGTGACGTGCCCCAGCGACGGTCGATGTCGCGGATGAACTCCGACGAACGCTCGGCGATTTCCGCGGTCGATTTCGTCGAGGTGCGGGCGGCCTCGAAATAGGTCCGCGCCGCGTCGTAGGACTTCAGCTTGTAGTACAGGACGCCCAGCTCGAACTTTACCCTCGGCTGGTCGGCATCGATGACGAGGAACCGTTCGTAGGCGGTGATCGCACCTTCGTAATCTTCGGCAGCAGTGGCGGCCTGCGCATATTTCAGCAGGACTTCGGCATCGCCGGGGTGGCGAAGGGTCTCCTCGAAGGCAGCCCGGTAGGAGGCGCGCTTCGCATCATTCACCTGCGCAAGGGACGGGCTGGAAAAAGCCACCAGCGTCGACAGGAGCAGTGCCAGCCTCGAACGGTGCATCGTACTCCCAAGAGTCTCTGCACGGACTGTACAGTCGTAGAAGAAGACTGGAAGCCCAAAGCTCGATGCTTTCTGCACAACGACCAGAGGGCGCGGGCGAATGCACATGAAGTGCAGGCTCGACGGCTTCGAGCCACTCGGCTGCCGCCTGCTCGACACCGTGATCATGCATGGCAATGCCGCGAGCGGCATCCGGTTCGCTGGCCAAAGGACCCGATCAGAATCCGAGCGTGCCGAGACCCGGATGATCGAAGGGGCGGCGGCCATCCTCGGCGAGCCGGACCTTTTCCGTCGGGGTCTGCTGGGTGAAAGGCGGCACGGGTGGTCGGGACATCGTCTGCCCCCAGCCGATCAGATGATCTTGCGCGCGCGCAGGTCGGCCAACTCCGGCGCGCCGTAGCCCAGTTCGCCCAGCACCGCGTCGTTGTGTTCGCCCAGCTCCGGCGCGATGCCGGGCCGGGCCGGCGTCTCGGAGAATTTCCACGGCGTGCCATGCACCTTCAGCTTCCGGCCGAGCTTCGGATACTCGACCTCGGTGACGTAGCCGTTGGCCACGACGTCGGGATCGTTCGAGGCTTCGAGCAGCGTGTTGATCGGCGCCGAGACGATGTCGGCGCCGCGCAGGCGGGCGACCCAGTCCTCGCGCGTTCCGGTCGCGAACAGGGCGTCGAGCGTGGCGAGAAGCTCGATACGCTTTTGGTCGTTGTCGATGATCACGCCGAGATCGGCGAAGCCCGCCTTTTCCAGATGCTCGTGGAAGCCGAGCGACGTCATCGCGTCCCTCCAGTCCTCCGGGCCGGTGATCTGGAAGACCAGCGGCTTGCCATCGCGATCGTCGAAGCTGGCACTGATGCCCGGCCGCTCACGCGTGCCGGTAACGCGGGCCTGCCCTGTCACGGGATTGCGGTCGCGCCACATCGCCGTCTGGAGCGTCCAGCCCATCAGCCGGATCTGTCCGCCCAGCAGCGACAGGTCGATCTTCTGCCCCACTCCCGTGGTGCGCGCGTGCGTCAGCGCCGCCAGCGCACCGCCGAACGCCAGGATCGCGCAGGTCTCGTCGGCGACGGACACGACACCGGTGCGCATTTTCTGGCCCGGCATGGAATAGGCCTCGGCGATACCGCCCAGCGCCTGCGCCATCGAGTCGGTGCCCGGCAGGTCGGCGTGCGGCCCGTCGGGGCCGTAGCCCGAGATCGACACATAGACGAGCTTCGGGTTGACCGTGCGCAGCTCCTCCCAGCCAAAGCCGTTCTTCTCGGCCGCGCCGGGTCGGAAGTTCTGGCCGAAGATGTCGGCCTTCGCGACGAGCTTGCGCAGGATCGCGCGCCCCTCCTCGCTCTTGAGGTTCAGTGTCACGCTCTTCACGCCGCGATTGTTGGTCTCGAAGAAGGTGCTGCCCATGCCCGGCAGCACGGTCATGCGGCGCGACGGGTCGCCGCCCTGGGGCGATTCGATCTTGATGACGTCGGCGCCGAGATCGGCCATCAGCATCCAGGGCACGGTTCCCGCCTGCGCGGTGGAGCAGGAGACGACCTTGACGCCCTGCAGCGGGCCGTGGGGAAGAGACATCGACGGGGCTCCTCTGTGAGGGCACCACGCTAGAGCAAGATCAGGCGGGCGTCTCCAGCCGCGCCACGTCGCAGAAGCGAACGAGGCGGCTCGACGTTTCGTCCCACAGTGTCAGCCGCGGCGCAGCGAGGCCGGCGCGCAGGCCGAGCGGCGGAACGGCGCGCACCGACTGGGCGGCTTCGTGGGCCGCCGGCAACCGGTAGTTGGGAATGCGCTGGTTGAGATGGTGGACGTGATGGAAGCCGATATTGCCGGTGAACCAGCGCAGGACGATCGGCAGGTCGAACCAGGACGATCCGTCCATCGCCGCGTCGACGTAACGCCAGGCGCCGCGACCGCTCCACTGCGCGCCCGGGAAGCGATGCTGCAAGGTGAACAACCACACGCCGAGGATCGACGCCACGACCATGATCGACAAATGCACCAGCAGCACGTCGCGCCAGCCCAGCAGCAGAACGAGCGTCGCGAACAAGGCCACGAGGCTCGCATTGGTGAGCAGGACCGAGCGGCGTTCGCGCACCCAGGCGCGCGGTGTGTCGAACGGCGTGCGGTAGAGCAGCACGAACACCAGGGGCGGCAGCAGGAAGTTGGCGATCACCGGATGGCGCACGAGGCGATGAAGGAACCTCTGCCGGGGCGACAGAGCGAGGTAGGCGCGCACGGTGAGGCACGAGGAATAGATGTCGCTGCCGCGATCGCCGCGATCGAGATTGTTCCATTCGGCATGATGCTGGGCATGCTGGCGACGCCAGTTGGCGAACGGTGTGAAGGTGCACAGGCTGCACAGCCGGCCGACGATCGTGTTGGCGCGGTGCGAGGCGAAGAACGAGCCGTGTCCGCAATCGTGCTGAACGATGAACACGCGCACCATGAACGCGCCGGTCGGTATGGCGAGGCCAAGGACGAGCCACGGGGAAATGCCGCAGGCGACGTACATGGTTGCGCAGCCCGCGAGGAAGGGACCGAACGAGGTGGCGAGTTGCAGGAAGCTCTGCCGTGCGGAGGGGCGCGCAAACGAGGCGGCGGCCGCGCGCAACTCGGAATCGATGGGAGCGAGGGTAGAATGAGGCTCCATGAACACCTCCGTCCTTCGCCACGATGCAAGGACCAGCTGTATTTGGCCCTTGATAGTGTCCGAACAAGGGACCATATGGAGCTTGTCGATACACGGACATCTGATTTGGTCCGCGCCCGCCGGCATTGTTCAGCGGCCCCGCTCCACGACACTTGATCCCGAAAGCCAGTGCAAATTCGACGGGTTCCAGCGCTCTTCCGCATGTTCAAGTGCGGAGGGGGCACGGACTCGCATATTCAAAGTCAAAAAAGGGGTCTCCCATGACAACGACTACGGGAACCGTGAAGTGGTTCAATATTCAGAAGGGCTTCGGCTTCATTCAGCCGGACAATGGCGGCACCGACGCCTTCGTGCACATCAGCGCGGTCGAGCGCGCCGGCATGAGCATGCTTAGCGAGGGCCAGAAGGTGGAATTCGAGCTGGTCGCCGATCGCAAGAGCGGCAAGATGGCGGCGGAAAACCTCAAGGCCGCATCCTGATCACGGGCCGCCGGTAACACGGCGGCCGCCCTCCTCCCCGCGCGCCGCCACGGATGTACTGGGGCGTGCGGCTGGAGCGGCAACGCGATACGGCCCCGTACCTGGAAAGGTGCGGGGCCTTTCGCATTTTGGGGTTGCGTCAGTTCGTCTTGAAGACCTTGGCCATCGCCGACATCAGGTCCTTGGGGCCCCTGTCCATCAGCATCGCCTTGGGCAGTTCGTCGAAGCGCTGACGGCCGCTGACCGTGAGGCACGGGCCGTCCTTGCTGTCCTGGATCAGGCGCAGATTGCGCAACCGCGTCAGGTCCTGGGCGCGCATGGCCCGCACGTCCGACTGGCCGAAGGCGACCCGCCTCAAGGTGACCTCCTCGTCGGGCGTGAGCACGACGGCGGGCTTCGGGGAAGTTTCGGCTTTTCGTTCAACGGCCATGTCGCACCTCGTCTTGCGCGTCGATGCATCGTCGGATGCTTCGGAATCAGGAGGCGCCGACGCAGACGTCGCTGAATACCCTCCTTAGATGGGCGCTCGGCGCGCCCGCGGCAAGCGCTCATTCCGGCCGGGCTGAGCGCGCTCAGGGAGCCGAGAGCAGTTGTTGGGTGAGGCCCGCACAGGGAGCGTCCTTGGCATTGCCGAAGACCGGCGTCGGAATGAGGATGACGCGGCCGAGCGAGGCCTGGGGCAAGCGCCGCTTTCCCTGGATCATCACGGCGCCGTGCAGGTCAAGCAGGGTCTGGTTGAACGCGACATTCCCTTGCTGGAAGTTGAGACGGCCCACGGCACACTTGATGGGGATGCGGTTGTCGCCGGTCACGCAGAGCACCAGCACATCGAAGATCTGCCGGCCAGCGAGGCTCACTATCAGGCTACTGACCGAGCCGCCGCCCAGCAGCGGCCACAGGAGTATGTCGAAATCGCCCTGGTCAACCTTGAGCATGTAGGGCGCCTTGCCTCACCTGGCACTGGCGACCTCGATACCCTCCAGCTTGACGTTCGAGGTCCAGCCCCACAGGCCCGCAACGACCGGCACGATCCCGGCCACGGCAAAGCTCGTCTGTGCAGCGCGCTTCCCGGCCGACGAAGTGTTGTTCATCCAGCCCATTCCTTTCCCGGCTCCGAATCGGCTCCTTCCTGTACGAAGGAACCGGTCGATGCGATCAGCGGGGCGGAACGGAGCCGGCGCGGGCGCGTCAGTCCGCGAGCTGGGTACGGCCGAGCACCACGTCCTCGTAGACGTGCAGCGACGGCAGGCCGCCGGTGTGGATGAACAGCACCTTGGCGTCCGGCTTGAAGTGGCCCTGGCGCGCGAGGCCGATCAGGCCGGCCATGATCTTTCCCGTATAGACCGGATCAAGCAGGATGCCCTCGGTGCGGGCCAGCATCTGCACGGCCTCGACCATCTTCTTGTTCGGCACCGAATACTTGGGCTGCCAGAAGCCGCCGAAGCTCTTCACCGCCGACGCCGGCACCTTGATGTCCACGCCAAGCAGGTCGATGACCGCCTGCGCTTCCTTGAGCACCAACGGCTCCTGGTCGGCGGGATCGCGGCTGACGCCGACGCCGATCAGCGGGACCTTGATGTTGTTGCCGAGGAAGCCCGCGACCATGCCGCCATGCGTGCCCGAGCTGCCCGAGCCCACCACCACGGCGTCGGGAGAGAAGCCCATGTCCAGCCACTGGACCTGCATCTCCTGTACGCAGGCCACATAGCCCAGACCGCCGATGGCGTTGGAGCCGCCACCGGGAATCACATAGGCCTTGCGACCGAGCGAGGCCACGTCCTGCGCCACACGCGACATCGCCTCGCCCATGTTGGTGCCGCCGGGAACGACCGTGATGGCCTCGACGCCCATCAGCTCGAACATGAAGTTGTTGCCGCCGGCTTCCTTCTTGTAGCTGCCGGGAACGCGCTCCTCGATCACGAAGCGGCACTTGAGCCCTTCCTTCACCGCGGCGGAAAGCGTGATGCGGCAATGGTTCGACTGCGGCGCGCCGCAGGTGACGAGCGTGTCGCAGCCCTGGGCGATCGCATCGCCCGCCAGGAACTCGAGCTTGCGAGTCTTGTTGCCGCCGGGGAACAGGCCCAGCATGTCGTCGCGCTTGATCCAGATCTCGGGGCCGACGCCGCCGGGACAGCTGGCGGCGAGGGCCTTGGTGAAGTGCGGCAGGTGTTCGATGGGCGTGGGCGCGTTGGTGTAGATGCGACGCGGGAAACGAGACAGGTCCATTCAATCAGCTCCAGGTGGGAATACGCGCCCTCGCCCGCTGCCGCGGACGAAGTCTTCAGGTCAGTCCGTGATGACTCCGCAGACGATGCGGTCGCCGGCATTGCCGGTCGGGTCAGTCTTGTAGTCGTCGGGCCCGGCGTGAATGATGATCGACGAACCGTCGGCATCGAACACTGAATTGGCCTGTCCCTTGGCCAGCGTGATCATGTGATTGGCAACGTCGATCCTCAGCTCGCCGTTGGCCGGGATGTACAGGTTGGGCATGTCGCCGGCATGGGCGCCTTCGGCCGCCTCCATTCCGTGCTTCCTGGACGCCGGATTGAAGTGGCCCCCGGCACTGGTGAACGGCGCCTCGCACTTGCCGACTGCGTGGATATGGAATGCATGCTCGCCGGGCTCCACGCCCTTCAACGACATCTTGAGCAGCACGCCGTGCGGCGTCTGGAGGAGCTGAACGCTGCCGACATCCTTGCCCGTCGTGTCCTTCAGCGACGCCTTCGCGGTCTGGGCCTGGGCGGCAAAGGAGAGGGCGGCGACTCCGGCTGCAACGAGCAGACTGCACATCACTGGGGCGATACGCATCGGTTCCTCCATCACTGGGTTGGGATCATCACCCTACTCCAGGACCTTCGGCGGCCGGTAGAGCGGAAACCCGTTGAAAGGCTTCGAATTCTTGTGATCGGGCACCTGGTAGAATGTCGATTTGCCATAGTTGTGCAATCCACCGTCGACCCGCAGCGTGGTGCCGGTAACGTAGGCCGCCGCGTCGCTCAGCAGATAGACGATGGCACCCGCGATCTCGGACTCCGTGCCATGGCGCTTGGCGGGGATACGGTCCTTCACCGAACGCAGCGCCTCGTGGGCGCGCTCGGGATAGCGGTCGAAGCCCGACGAGGCGATGAAGCCCGGAATGACGGAATTCACGCGGACGCCGGAATGCGCCCATTCGATCGAGGCGCTGTAGGTGAAGTTGGTCTGGCCGGCGCGGGCGGCACCATTGTGGGCCATGCCGGGATTGCCGAGCTCGAAGTCGGCGCCGACATTCACGATGACGCCGCCATGCGCTTCCATCGACGCCAGATAGACCGCCTTGGAGACCAGGAACGTCGCCGTCATGTTGTTGGCGACCACGGCGTTCCAGCCGTTCAGCGAGATGTCCTTGAGCGGCGCCGGAAACTGGCCGCCGGCATTGTTCACCAGCCCGTCGATGCGGCCACTCCAGCCCATCACGCCTTCGATCGCCGCCTTGACCTCGTCCTCGCGGCGCAGGTCGGCCGAGAAAATGAAGGTATCGGGATCGCCCAACTCCTCCTTCACGCGCTCGAGCTTCTCGAGGGTCCGGCCGACAAGCGCCACCCGCGCACCGAGCGACTTCAGCTCGTGCGCGGTGCAACGGCCGAGACCGGAGCCGCCGCCGGTGACGATGACGGTCCTGCCGGTGAAAAGGCCGGGCCGGAACACCGAGTCGTAGCGCACGCTGGCTGTCATCAATCTACTCGACCTTGATGTTGGCGGCCTTCACGACCTCGGCCCATTTGGTCATCTCGGCGCGCAGGAACGCAGCGAGCTCGTCGGGCGTCGAGCCGATCGCATCGGCGCCGAGGTCGGCGAACTTCGCCTTGATCTCTTCCAGGCGCATGATCCTTGCGATCTCCATGTGCAGGCGCGCGATCACCGCCGGCGGCGTGCCGGCCGGCGCGATCAACGCATTCCACTCGGAGATCTCGCAATCGGGCACGCCGGCCTCGGCGAGCGTCGGCACTTCGGGAGCGGCCGGTGAGCGCGCTGCGCTGGTCACGGCAAGCGGCCGCACGCGGCCGCCGCGGGCCTGCGGCAGGGCGGCACTCATGTTGCCGAAATAGAAGGGCACATGGCCCGCCGCGACGTCGGCCACCGCGAGCGCACCGCCCTTGTAGGGCACATGCTGGATATCCGTGCCGGTGCGCATCTTGAAGAGCTCGGCCGCGAGATGCTGGGCGCTGCCGTTGCCCGACGAGGCGTAGGAGAGCTTGCCGGGCTGCGCCTTGGCCAGCGCCACGAGCTCGGCCACGGTCTTGGCCGGATGCGAGGGCGTGATGACCATCAGCTCCGGCACCGTCACCAGGAGCGACACAGGCGCGAAATCCCCGGGCGTGCGGAAGGGCATCTTTGGAAACAGCGACGGGTTCACCGCGTGGGCAAAGGCGCCGATCAGCAGGGTGTGGCCGTCGGGCGCGGCCTTGGCCACGATCTCGTCTCCGATCATGCCGCCCGCGCCGGGCTTGTTCTCCACCACGATCGTCTGGCCCAGCGCCTCCTGCAGCTTGGGCGCGATCAGCCGAGCCGTCGTGTCGGCGCCGCCGCCGGCCGAATAGGGCACGATCAGTCGCACCGGCTTGGAGGGATAGGCTTGCCCGCGTGCAAGGCCCGGCGCCAAGGTCAAGGCCGCCGTTGCGCCAAGGGTGCGCCGCCGCGAAATCTTCACTTCTTCCTCCCGCACGTTCTTGAGGGGAGACTACACCCTAGCGGGCGCGCAGCGCGAGGCGGCCGAGATGGCGCTGCAGGAGGCGCATCAGCGCGAATCCCGCCTGCAAGGTCACCCCGAAACAGAGGATGCCGATCGCGAACAGGACCATCTTGTCGCCGAGCGTCGGCATCAGCTCGGCCTCGCGCAGGATGACCGCGATCCCTTCGGGAACGCCGATGGCGGCGCCGGCGCTGGACGACATGACCAGCACGAAGAAGGCGCGCGTGACGTTGGGCAGGAAGAGAAGTGCCCCCAGTGGCGAGCCGTCCCGCAGTTGCCGCAATGCCTCGCCGCCATTGTCGGCGACATAGGCCGCGGCATAGGGCACCAGCGACAGCGCGACGGTCATGATGCCCGACGGCGCGACGTGCACGCCGAACAGCGTCGCGTCGGACGGGATGATGTTCAGCAGGAAGAACATGACCACGAAGGTCGGCGCCGCCCTCATCAGGCCGATCAGGGTCGTGGCAACCGCCCCGCGTACCCCGCCCGCCAGCTTGGCCAATGTCAGCAGGCCGCCGACGGCCAGGCCGATCAGCAGGGCGATTGCCGCGATCTCGAAATTCACCACCATGCCGGCCAGCAGTTGCGGCACGAAGTCGGGCGATATCCTGCTCATGCCGTCACCATCTGCCGGCGTTCGAGCCAGACCCGCAGTTTGTCGCACAGCCACACCACGACGATCACCACGCAGACATAGAAGACGAGCAGCAGCGAATAGGTGCTGGCCCGGCCGCTGGCGAACGAGGTGATGTCGGTGAGCGCGCTAAGGAGTTCGGGCGCGCCGATGAAACTCGCGATCGGCGTGCCCTTCGCGGCATTGACGAGGAAGGACACGATCTGGGTCGCCGAGCGGCTGACCGCGCGCCCGAACAGTTCGGGGGTAGGCGCCGGCGGCCCTCCCCGCTCCGTCCGCAGCGTGTGCATCGCCTCGGCAATGGCCTGTCCCGCGTTGGCGCCGTTCATCACGCCAAGCGCCACGATCGCCGCGCCGATCGCGACGGCCGAGGAATAGGGAAAGAGCGCCAGCGCCACGGCCGCGGAAATGACGAGCGTCAGCACGACCGGCGAGGATTGAAGGACGATGGTGAGCGCGCGGGCCGGCCAACGCAGGAGGAAGGACTGCGAACTCTGCAGCGCGCCCAGCACCAGGGCGAACAGCAGGGTCGCCACGAGAGCGCCCGCCACCAGGACCAGCGAATTGAAGATTCCCGCCGTGAACAGCTGCCAGGCCGGCATGGTCTTGAACATCGGGAACTGAACGCTGATGCCGGTGTGCTTCTCCAGCCAGGTCTCAAAGGCGGTCACCTGGCCGGCAAAGGGCGTGGGCTGCAGCACCGCGCTCAGCGCCGGAAGGACGCAGGCCGGATTGCTGCTTCCGGTATCGGTGTTGCAGTCGGGCCGGTTCCACACCGCCCGCTGGAGTTCGAGAAAGCCGAGACCGATGCGGTTCCGCTTCGCCACATCGAGAAAGATGCCGTCGCGATGGAAGATCTGGCTCACCAGGTCGAGCGCCCGGGCGAGCCGATCGCTGCCGGTCAGCGCCACGGCCATGCCCCAGGGAAGCTGGGCGAAGCCGAACTTCCGATCGTAGGCCTTCGCGAAGGCCGGGTCCGTGAAATAGTAGTCGAAGAAGCTGTCGTCCTGCGCCGCCAGCACACAGGTCTCGTCGCGCAACCTGTCGGGCAGAACGCCCGCCTCGTCGAACAGCATCAGGCGGGCGTTGTGGGAAACGATCTGGGCGTTGGAGCCATTGCCGATCGTGACGCAGATCGTGCGACTGGCGATGTCGGGCCAATCCCGGATCGTGAGCCCCTTCGGTCCGACGATGATCGTCTCCGACCGGTAATAGTGCGGGCGGATGAAACGAACCTGGCCGTCGCGCTGGGTATTGTGCCCCATGGTCGCGATGGTGAGATCGATCTTGTCGTCGGCGAGCAGCGGAATGCGGCTCGCCGCGTTGACACGCGTGAAGGCCGGCTCGACGCGGAGATGCTTGGCGATCTCGCGCGCCACATCAACGTCGTAGCCCGAGCGGACCTGGCCCTCGCGTGTCCCGAACAGCGGATAGTATTCGCGCACGCCGACGCGGATCTTGCCATCACAGAAGATGCGGACCAGCCGGTCGAGGCCGGGTTGCTCGCAGGCGCCCGGGGCAGCGGCGGCGGCCCGCGCCTCGTCGATCAGCTTCGCCAGCGCTGCATCCGGGGTTTCTGCGCGCACCGGCAAGCCGGCCAGCGCAACGAGCCACACGAAGACGACGAACAGAACGCGACGCAGGGCCATGTCAGCCCCGCGTCCCGGCCGCGGCGATTTCGACGATGTGCATGTCGGCGAAGACATGCGGCCCGTAGCGATGGATGGAACGACCCTCCTCCGCGCGCAGGATGGAAGGTGTCATGAGGTCGATCTTCTCGTTGGCAATGTGGACGAGCACCGTCTTGACGATGTGCATTGCGAGCCCGTATCGCTCGAGGATCCGGCGCGACCGCCAGACATCGACGAAGGCGTTGTGGGTGATGAGGGCACGGCCGTTGATCGCGAGATGATCCGACAGGCCCTCGAGGAACGGATCGAGCAGTTCGCGGCCCTCGATGCCTCCCGAACTCCAGGTCGACAGCCGCCCGGCCACTTCGAAGTGATCCATCGGGAAGTGGGGAAGGTTGGCCACGATGAGATCGAAGCGCCGACCGGCCACCGGCTGCCACATGTCGCCACGGTGGATTTCCGCCTCGTGGCCGAGGCCCCGGAGAAGCGCCAGCCCGGTGGCAATGGCATCCTCCTCGATGTCGATCCCGCAAAGCGAGGCGGCGCCGAGGCTGCCCAGCACGGCGAGGATCACGCCGCTGCCGCATCCGATCTCCAGCGCCCGGACGCCGCAAACGCGGCTGGGCTCCGCGCGAAGCGCCTGGATCAGTGCTGCCGTGTATTCACTCGGCCGCAATGCCGCGACCGCCGGAGAGGGCTTGCGGGCGTCGAACATCGATCAGCGCGACATCTGCAGCGGGACGAGACGCGAAGGATCGATCGTTGCCAGCCGCTTCGCCATGGCGCGCGCCACCGGGTCGTCCGGATACTCCACCGCGATCTCCTGGTAGCGCGACAGCGCCGTCGCGTAATCCTCGGCGACCAGCGCGTTGTAGGCGGTGCGCGTGAGCTTGCAGAGGCGAACGGTCGCCTCGTCCGGCTCGAACTCCGGACCGATCCCGTAGGCCCCGACAAGCTCGTAGATCGGAATCTTCGAGCGGCGGCCCTTCACGGTGACATCGTCGATCGGCCGGACGCAAAGCCGCTCGCCGGCCTCCTTGAACACGGCATGGCTGATGCAGATGCCCGTGCCATATTCCTTGTTGATGCCCTCCAGCCGCGCCGCAATGTTCACGCCATCGCCCATGACGGTGTAGCTCATGCGCTCCTTGGAACCGATGTTGCCCACCAGCACGGCGTCGCTGTGGATGCCGATGCGAACGTTCAGCGGCCTGGTGCCGGCCGCCTCCCAGCCGGCGTTCAGCTCCTTCATGCCCTCGCGGATACGCAGCGCCGCGAAGCAGGACCTCTGCGCATGGTCTTCGAGCAGGGCCGGCGCGCCCCAGAAGGCCATGACGCCGTCGCCGATGAACTTGTCGATCGTGCCGTGCTCGATGTTGACCGCGTGGGTAACGACGCCGAGATAGGCAGAGACGCGCAGCAACAGTTCCTGCGAGGGCACCTCCTCCGACATGGTCGAGAAGCCCTCAAGATCGGAGAAGAAGATCGTGAGGAAGCGGCTATGGCCGCCCAGCACCAGCTTCTGCTCCGAGTCGAGGAGCTGGCGCACGAGGCCCACGGGGACGAAGGCCGCAAACGACTTCACCGCGGAATCCAGCGTGTCGATGGCGCGCGCGAGAACTGCAACCTCGCGGATCGGCGACTTCAGTGGCGGAAGATTGTCGCCCTCGAGGTCCTGGATTTTCGTCACCTTGAGCGCGAGCCGCTCCAGGGGGGCCGAAACGACGCTGGACAGGAAATAGATGATGCAGATCTGGACGACGATGGCGATTGCGCCGAACAGGGCCAGGCGCTTGTTCTGCTCGTCGAAGGCGCTTGTGAAATCGTCCAGCGGCGTGATGACGAAGAGCTGCCATTTCTTGCCGAACTCGGGCGGAAGGGACGCGAGCCTCGCCACGTACTCCTTTCCGCCATGCGCGAAGGAGAACATCTTCTCGTTGCTGCGCGGACGGAAGCCGAAGGCGATCGCCGGCAGCTCGTTGCCGAGCGACGTGATGTGCTGGAGCTCGACCCTGCCGTTATGGCTGACATAAGTCTTCACGCGCTCGGAATTGGCGATGACCCGGCCCTGATGGTCGAGGATGTAGGACAGAGTGCCGTTGCTGATCTTGCGCTCGGCGAGGTAGTCGGAGAGCCCGTCGAGCGTGATGTCGGCGGCGGCGACGCCCCGCAACGTCCCATCGACATAGAACGGCGCGCCGACGGTGAAGCCGACGAGGCCCAGGGTCGCGAACACGTCGACGTCGCTGACCGACAGCTCGCCCGTCTGCTGCGCGGTGCGATACCACAGGCGCGCACGCGGATCGTAGGAGGTGGTCTGCTCGGAGAGACCAAGCTCCTTGCGATCCGCGTCGAGGAACAGATAGTGGTCGACCGGCGCGGATCCTCGTTGCGGCGTGATCCATCGATCGGCGTAACGCGTGCCGGCGGGCGGCAGCTTGCCCTGGATCTCGACGGCGGGATCGATCTGCCGGGCCTGACGGAAGGAGCCGTCGTTCAGGCCGACATACATGCTGATGATGCGGTCGCTATGTTGCAGAATGCTGAAGAGATATTTCAGCGAGCGATTGCTTTCGAAGAATTCCGGCTGCTCCGAACCGATCGCAGCGGCACTGCGCACCAGCGACTTGATGGGGTCGAAGAGGTGCTGGGTGTTCTGGATGGCCTCGACGCTGAAACGCCCGATCAGCTCGTCGGCATTGTCGCGCGCGATCTTCTCGTTCGAAACGTAGTTGACCGCCACGATCGCGAAGAAGACCGGCACCGTCAGCAGGATGAACAATGTCAGGATGCTGGGACGCAGCCGCAGATTTTTCGCGAAGAGGCTTTGCATTGCGCGGCTGACACATCCTGGGAAGGGGCGATGGAAACACTATAAATGAAAGGAGATTCAGCGTCCACGCGCCCGCCCCGACGCGCCGCTACAGAAGCGGTCGTCTCATATGCCAACCGGTCTCCTGCTGATAGGCGTGTCCCGCCGCCAGGATGAGGCCTTCATCGAAGGCCTTTCCGACGATCTGGAAGCCGACGGGCACCCCGTCCGCCGTCATGCCGCCCGGCAAAGTAAGCGTCGGATGACCGCTGAGATCGAATGGCGCCGTGTAACGCAGTCGCGCTGCGACGGTCTCGGGATCGCGACCCGCCGCCTGCAGGGCCTCGGTCGACCACACGGCCCTGGCCATCACCGGCATCAGCAGAAGATCGACCGACGCCAGCAGGCGATTGAGTTCGCCGGTGAGCGCGGCCCGGCGGAGCTGC
Source organism: Reyranella sp. (assembly GCA_044377795.1). Classification (GTDB taxonomy): domain Bacteria; phylum Pseudomonadota; class Alphaproteobacteria; order Reyranellales; family Reyranellaceae; genus Reyranella. The sequence continues at coordinate 16,199 of JBILYJ010000021.1, forward strand.
ATCTTCGCCAGTTCCGTCGCGGAAAGGCGGCGTCCCTGATCGAGCAGGCCGGAGAGCACCGGACCATACTCGGCCGCTCGCGACGGATAGGTGCCTTCGTGCGCCACCGCTGCTTCGACGCCACACAGAGGAACCCAGTCGCGCGCGCCCTGGTCGAACCCGTCGGGCAGCTTCACGTCGACGATCACGGCCGCTGCGTTCTTCAGAGCTTCGACCGCACCGTCGAGGGCGCGCCGCGCGTCTTCGTCGAGCCCCTGCATGTTGGTGGCAAGCCCGATACGCCGGCCGCGCACGCCCTGGTCGATCGAGGCGGCGTAGTCCGGTACCGGCAGGCCGACCGAGGTCGGGTCCTCCGGATCGGCGCCGGCGATCACGCCGAGTACGATTGCGGCGTCGAGCGCGCTGCGGGTCATCGGCCCGACATGGTCGAGCGACTCGGCCAGCGGAAAGACACCGGCGCGGCTCACCCGTCCCCAGGTGGGCTTGAGACCGGAGACGCCGTTCATGGTCGAGGGGAAGCGGATCGAACCGCCGGTATCGGAGCCCAGGGAGGCAAAGCAGAGCCCGGCCGCCGTGGCCGCGCCGGAGCCCGACGAGGACGAGCCCGTCCAATAGGCGGCGTTCCAGGGATTGAGCGGCGCGGGAATATTCGGATGGTGGGCGCCGTAGGCCCCCTCCGTCATCTGCAGCTTGCCGAGGATCACCGCTCCCGCCCGCTTCAGTCGCGCGACGACGGTCGAGTCCCGAGACGGAACGTTGCCGCGATGGATTTCCATGCCGGCCGCGGTCGCAACGCCCTCGGTGTTGCAGAGATCCTTCACCGCGATCGGCACGCCGTGCAGCGGCCCCCGCGACGTGCCGGAGGCAGCTTCGGCGTCGAGGCGCGCGGCATCGGCCAGCGCGCGGTCGGCGGTCACGGTCGCATAACTCTTGAGCCCGGGGTCGACCTTGCCGATGCGGTCGAGCATCGACTGCGTCAACTCCACGGACGACAACTTGCGCGCCTTCAGGCGTCGCGCGACCTCATCGAGCGACAGATAGTGCAGATCGGATGGCATGCGGACTCCTTCACAGCGCTTTTTCCATGACCTGGATATGTTCGCCGCGATAGTCGCGCTGCTCAAGCGCTGTCCAGCCCAAACCTGCGTACAGGGACGGGGCGGTGCTCGTGAAAAGATAGAGACGGTCGTACCCGATGCGCCGGGCGGCATCCTCGACCGTGCGGACCAGCGCCGACGCGATGCCCTTCTTGCGATGCTCGGGCGGGACGTAGACGCTCGCGAGCCAGGGGTTTCGCGGATCGCCTTCGAGATCGTCGAAGATCAGGGATGCCGTGCCGACGATGCCGTCGTCGTCGCCCAGCGCGACGAAGGCGATGGGCACGCGATCGACGTTCATCTTTCCCTGGATTTGAGCCCGGCGCTGCTCCAGCGTCTGGCCGGGATTGAGGTGTCCCCACTCGTCGAAGCCCCAGACGGAGACCTGTTCGGCCAGGTCGGGGCGCTCGACGAGGGGAACGACTCTCATGTCGTCAGTCCGCCGACTTGAGGTTGACCGCGGCCGAGCGGCCGCGTTCCGTGGCGATCTCGTAGTCTATCTTCTGGCCTTCGTTGAGGCCGTTCAGGCCCGAGCGCTCGACCGCGCTGATATGGACAAACACGTCCTTGCCGCCGTCGCTCGGCTGGATGAAGCCAAATCCCTTCGTGGCGTTGAACCACTTGACGATGCCTGTAGCCATCTCTCTCTCCGGGGCAGTTGAACGAGCATGCAAATGCGCGCTGGCGGAGCGCTCGCTGCTACCGCCTTCGACAACCGGGAATTTGGGTAGTAGCTCGGGGGGAAGTCCGCGCCCGCTGTGGGCCGGGCTGCCAGAGCATGGCCAAGTTCGTGAGTCGCAGGAGCGCATATGAGGAGCGTAACGCCGCCAGATCAATTTGGCCGCGTCCCCTTCTTCACATCGTTGCGCCTATCTTCCACGGCTCGAACTCGTCGTCCCCGATTCCCAAAAGCTCCGATTTCGTTTTCTGACCCGAGGCCGTGGCAAGAATAAGGTCGAAGATTCGCCGTCCGTTCTCCTGGATCGTTTCCTCGCCATCGACAATCGTTCCGCAGTTGAGATCCATGTCGTCAGTCATGCGTCGATAGAGGGAAGTATTCGTCGCGAGCTTGAGCGACGGGGTCGGCTTGCAGCCGAACACGCTGCCGCGGCCCGTCGTGAAGCACAGGACATTGGCACCACCGGCGACCTGACCCGTGGCCGACACCGGGTCGTAGCCCGGCGAATCCATGTAGACGAATCCTTTGGCGGTGATCGGCTCGGCATACTTGTAGACGTCGACGAGGTTCGTCGTGCCGCCCTTCGCAACCGCACCCAGCGATTTCTCCAGAATGGTCGTGAGACCACCCGCCTTGTTGCCAGGCGACGGGTTGTTGTTCATTTCACCGCCGGTGCGAGCGCAATGATCCTCCCACCAGCGGATGCGCTCGACGATCTTCTCGCCGACATCCTTGCTGACGGCGCGGCGCGTCAGCAGATGTTCCGCGCCATAGATTTCCGGCGTTTCGGACAGGACGGCCGTTCCGCCGTTGCGCACCAGCAGATCGACGGCCGCACCGAGCGCCGGATTTGCCGAGATGCCGGAATAGCCGTCCGAACCACCGCACTGCAGCGCGAGAATCAACTCACTGGCCGGGATCGGCTCACGCTTCACGTCGTTGGCTTCGGGCAGAATCTCCTTCAGGAAGTCGACGGCGCGCCTCACCGTCTTGGAAACGCCGCCCTCGTCCTGGATCGCCAGCGGAATGAGCTTCGGTCCTTCCTTCAGTCCTTCGGCCGTCATCAGTCCGGAGATCTGGTTGGTCTCGCAGCCAAGTCCGAGGACCACGACCGCTGCCATGTTGGGATGCCGGGTGTAACCGGCAAGCGTGCGACGCAGCACGTCCATCTCAAGGCCCGACGCGGCCATGCCGCAGCCGCCGCCATGCGTCAGAGGCACGACGCCGTCGATGTTCGGAAACTGCGCCAGCAGCGGCTCGAGCCTCGACGCGATCATCCGGCTGGTCGCGGCCGAGCAGTTCACGGTCGTGACGATGCCGATGTAGTTGCGCGTTGCAGCCCGGCCGTCGGCACGCCGATAGCCCTGGAAGGTGGCGGCCGGCACGATGAAATCCGTGGGATGGGCATCGGCGCAGAAGGCATAGTCGCGCTCGAAGTCGCCCATGACGCAGTTGTGCGTATGGATGTGCGCGCCGGGGCCGAGATCCTCGGTCGCGAAGCCGATGATCTGGTTGTACTTGCGCAGCGGCTCGCCCGCTTTGACCACTCTCGTGAGAATCTTGTGGCCCGGCGGCACGCGCGTCGCGGCCGCGACCTCGCCCTCGACCCTGGTGCCGGGCAGGATGTCCATGCGGGCCACGACGACGTTGTCGGCGGGATGCAGGCGAATGGTAAGCGGTGCCGTCATTGTTGTTTCCTCCGAGGACGGCCGACCTTAGTACACCGCCAGCCTACAGCAACTGCTTCCCGGCCAGCGAGGGCTGCGAGCGAATCGCATCGATCCGTCCGGCCCTGCTTTCAGGTTCCGCCCAGAAGCAGGAGAATCACGCCGGCCACGCTGACGAGGATGCCGATCAAGCCGATCGCATGAAGCTGTTCGCCGCGCAGGAAGATCCAGCTCATCACCGCGCCCATCAGCGGGAAGAGCGCGACCAGCGGCGCGACGACGGTGATGGAGCCCAGCCCGAGCGCCGCATAGAGAAGGAAGGTCGCGCTTCCGTTGGCGAAGCCGACGGCCAGGAACCACAGCACCCCGCTGCGGATCGCCGGCCCTGCCCTCAAGGCGCGGCGGCCGACGAGAGACACGATCACGACTGAGGAGAGCGCATAGCCGATCGCGGCGGCGGCCAGCGGTTCGGGCCACAAAGCTAGTCCGGTCTTGATCGCGGGCTGGATCGCGCCGCGCACCAATGCCGCCGCGAGCGGCAGACCGAGCACCCAGACCGACCAGTGGCGGCCGCCGGTGCCGCTGCGCAGCGCCAGCAGGGCCACGCCGCCCACCACCATCGCGAGGCCGGCCAGTTGCAGGAGACCGAGATGTTCGCCCAGGAACAGCACCGCGCCCAGCACAGCGAAGATCGGCGTCACGTTGCCGACGGCGCCGGCCAATGCCGGCCCCAGCCGCTCGTTCGAGCGCACCGCGAGAATGGAGACGACGACGGGGAAGATGCAGCCGACTCCGGGGAAGATCAGCGCCGTGTCGAGATTGAAGGTACTCCAGTCGACGAAGAGGATCTCCGCCAGCCATGCCACGACCAGCGCGCCGCCGATGGAATAGAGCGGCGAGCGCCAGGACGGCATCGTCCGCAAGCCGAACTGAGTGAGAATGCCATCAATCAACAGATGCGCCAGAGGCTCTCTTCAAGATAGACTCAAACTGTCTCAAATTATCTGACGACGGAAACCAGGCCTCACAGGAAGCAGTCCGTGAATTTTGATTTTCCCGATGAACTGAAGCAGCTTCGCGACACCGCGCGGGAATTCCTCGTCGAGCATTGTCCGTCCACTTTGACGCGCAAGGCGCTCGAGAGCACCGACAAGGTCGACAGGGCGCTGTGGCGCGAGATCGGAAAGATGGGATGGCTGTCGGCGGCCATTCCCGAAGCATACGGCGGACTGGGCCTAGGTCATCTTTCCGTCTGCGTGCTTGCCGAGGAGATGGGCCGGGCGATCGCGCCCCTTCCCTATTCGTCGTCGGTCTACATGGCTACCGAAGCACTGCTCCTGTACGGCAGCGAGCAGCAAAAGAATAGCTATCTTCCACGCCTCGCGACAGGCCAGGCCATCGGCACGCTGGCGTTCGTCGAGACGGCGGGCCCGTCCAATCCAGCGTCGTTCGACACTCGGTTCGTCGACGGCCGTCTAACGGGGACGAAGGTGGTCGTCCCCGACGGCGACATTGCCGATTTCGCGATCGTCGCCGTCCGCAGCCTGGAAGAAGGGCCCGGCCTCTATATCGCCGATCTTGGCGATGCCGGGGTAACGCGATTGATTCGCCCGACGATCGATCCATCGCGTGGCCACGCCACCATCCGTTTCGACAGAGCGCCGGCGGAACCGTTGCCTACTGCGAAGGGCGCTACCGCCTTCCAGCACCTGATCGACCGTGCAGCGGTCATGATGGCCTTCGAGCAGCTCGGAGTCGCGATGGCCGCGCTGGAGATGGCTTGTGACTACGCCAGGGGCCGCTACGCCTTTGGCCGGCCGATTGGCTCCTTTCAGGCGATCAAGCACAAGCTGGTCGACGTCTATATCTCAACCGAACTCGCACGATCCAACTGCTACTGGGGCGCTTGGGCTCTCGAGAGCGGATCGAGCGAGCTGGCGGTGGCGGCGGCAGCCAGCCGCGTCGCCGCCTGCGACGCAGGATGGACCGCCACACGGGAGAACATCCAGACCCACGGCGGCATGGGCTTCACCTGGGAGATGGATTGCCATCTTTTCTACCGTCGGGCCCGACTCCAGGCGCTCGCGCTCGGGAGCGCACGTGAATGGAAGCGCAGGCTCGTCGGTGCGCTCTGCGCACGCGAAAGCGTGGCCACTCCGACCGACATTGCGGCATAGGAACGGTACTATGGACTTCACCGATTCGCCCGAAGAAGCCGAGTATCGCGCCAAGTGCCGGGCGTTCCTGGATGCGACACTGCCGAGGCGCCGCCCCGGCCACGTGCGCGGCTATCGTCGAGGCGAGGATGGCCCCGATGTCGTACCGCAGGCCAAGGCCTTCCAGGGCAAGAAGTTCGACGCCGGCTTTGCCGGCATCACCTGGCCTAAGGAATGGCACGGGCAGGGCGGCACGCCCATTCAGCAGATGATCTACGACCAGGAGGAGGCGAACTACGACACGACCGTCAACGCCATCGGCCTGCAGCTCAGTATCTGTATCCCGACAATCTGTCGGTGGGGTACGCAGGAACAGCGGGATCGATTCGCGCCGCGGGCCCTACGCGGCGAGGAGGTATGGTGCCAGTTCTATTCCGAGCCGTCCGGCGGTTCCGATCTCGGGTCGCTGAGAACGCGAGCGACGCGCGACGGCGACGAGTGGGTGATCAACGGCCAGAAGATCTGGACATCGCTCGCCCACGAAGCCGACTGGGGCGTGCTTATCGCGCGCAGCGACTTTGACAAGCCCAAGCATGAAGGTCTGACCTTCTTCTACCTCAGTACCAAGACACCGGGTGTCGAGATCCGGCAGATCAAACAGATGTCGGGCGCCTCGCACTTCAACGAGGTTTTCTTCAAGGACGCCCGCATTCCCGACAGCCAGCGGCTCGGTCCGGTCGACGGCGGCTGGAAGGTCGCCATGAGTCTGCTCATGGGCGAGCGCTACTCGATGCACGACGAGTTCGGCCCATCCTTCAAGGAGCTCTTTTCGCTGGCCCGCCAACTCGAGTTGAACGGCCGGCCCGCGATCGAGGATGGAGGGGTTCAGGACCGGCTCGCCGAATTCTACGTCAAGGCGCAGGGTCTGCGCTTCACCCGCCATCGCATTATGACCTCGCTGGCCCGCGGCGAGGCGCCGGGACCGGAGGCTTCGATTGGCAAGTTGGTGGCGGCGACCAAGATCCAGGACGCGGCGTCCTACGGCCTAGAGTTGCTGGGCGCAGCTGGTGCCGAGATCGGTGCCGACATGGCACTCGAGGGCATCTTCGAGGTGTCCTTCCTCGACTCGCCGGCATTCCGGATCGCTGGCGGCACCGACGAGATCCTCCGCAACACGATCGGCGAACGCGTGCTGGGCCTGTCGCCCGACCTGCGTGCCGACAAGGGCATGCCCTTCAAGACGATTCCGGTCGGCTCGAAGTGAATCATGAGTCCAACCGCCGGCAAAGCTTCTCGGCGAGTCCTCCACAGTCCGATGCTCTAACCCGGATTTCTCAAAGGTGCATTGAAGTCGGCGGGGCACTGCCGATGTGTAGTGCGAGAATGAGAGGTCGGAAGCTGATACCAACCGTCTGAACCGATGACTCTTATGTGATTTGCGCTGGAGGTCGGGGCTCGATTCTTTGAAGCGACAGCGTCGTTTAGGAGGTCGAGATGTCGTTGGCGATCACGCGGAGGGATTT
>JBILYJ010000321.1:0-6070 GCA_044377795.1 Reyranella sp.
CGCCCTGCCGAACGTCCCGCAATGGGCCGATCCGGTGTGGCACCTTTACGTGGTGCGAACGAACCGCCGCGCCGATCTGGTGAAGGCGCTGGAGAAGGCCGGCATCGGATCGCTGATCCACTATCCGATCCCGCCGCACCTGCAGGAAGCCTATGCCGAACTCGGCCAGGGCAAGGGGACCTATCCCCTCGCCGAGAAGCTGGCCGAGACCGTGCTCAGCCTGCCGATCGGACCGCACATGCCGCTCGAGTCGGTCGATCAGGTCTGCGCGGTGATCCGGGAGACGCTCGAAGCCAAGTGAGGATCCGGGGCGCCTCCAAGGCGGTCCTGGATCCACCAACACCAACCTCATGCTGAGGAGCGCTCCGATGGAGCGCGTCTCGAAGCATGGGCACGAGCACCACGTCTGTTGCCGATCCTTCGAGACGCGGTCCGGAGTTTACCCCGAGGTATTCGAGGGGGCCGCTTCTCAGGATGAGGGGGGCGGGTCGATTTGAAGCGAAAAGACTTTAGTGGTTGTGCAGGATCTGGCCGAGGAACAGCTTGGTGCGCTCGTTCCGGGGATTGGCGAAGAACTCCTCGGGCTCGTTCTGTTCGACGATCTCGCCGCGATCCATGAAGATCACGCGGTCGGCCACGGCGCGGGCGAAGCCCATCTCGTGGGTGACGCAGAGCATGGTCATGCCCTCGCGCGCCAGCTCGATCATGACGTCGAGCACTTCCTTCACCATCTCGGGGTCGAGGGCTGAAGTCGGCTCGTCGAACAGCATGATCTTGGGACGCATGCAGAGCGCCCGGGCGATCGCCACGCGCTGCTGCTGGCCGCCCGAGAGCTGGCCGGGATACTTCAGCGCCTGCTCGGGGATACGCACCCGGGTCAGCAGGCTCATGGCGATCTCCTCGGCCTCCTTCTTCGGCGTCTTCTTCACCCAGATCGGCGCCAGGGTGAGATTGTCGAGGATGGTGAGGTGGGGGAAGAGGTTGAACGACTGGAACACCATGCCGACCTCGCGGCGGATCGCCTCGATGTTCTTCACGTCGTTGGAGAGCGTGACGCCGTGCACGACGATGTCGCCGCGCTGATGCTCCTCCAGCCGGTTGATGCAGCGGATCAGCGTCGACTTGCCCGATCCCGACGGTCCGCAGATGACGATCTTCTCGCCTTCCTTGACGTCGAGATTTATATCGGTCAGCACGTGGAACTGTCCGAACCACTTGTTGACGCCCTTGAGCTGGATCACCGATTCGACCTTCGAGAGATCTCGCGCGGTTGCGGCCATGACGTGCTCCCTGACGGCGCCTAGCGGCGCGTACCCTTGTTGAGCTCGAGTTCGAGGTACTTGCTGTACCGCGACATCGAATAACAGAAGATGAAGTAGACGAAGGCGGCGAACAGGTAGACCTCGCCCGGGAAACCCGCCCAGTTGGGATCGACCAGCGCCTGGTTGGCGGTGTTCAGGAAGTCGAAGATGCCGATGATCAGCACCAGCGACGTGTCCTTGAAGAAGCCGATGAAGGTGTTGATGAGCGGCGGGATCACGACGCGCAGGGCCTGCGGCAGGATGATCAGCAGCGTCTTTTGCGGGTAGTTGAGGCCCATTGCGTCCGCAGCCTCGAACTGGCCCTTGGGCAGCGACTGCAGGCCGCCGCGGATGACCTCGGCGATGTAGGCCCCGGCGAACAGGATGACGGCGACCTGGGCGCGCAGGAACTTGTCGATGGTCGTGCCCGAGGGCAGGAACAGCGGCAGCATGACCGAGGCCATGATCAGCAGGCTGATCAGCGGCACGCCGCGGATCAGTTCGATGAAGCCCACGCACAGGCCCTTGATCAGCGGCAGGTTGGACCGCCGCCCCAGCGCCAGCAGGATGCCGTAAGGGAAGGCGAAGGCCAGGCCATAGGTCGCCAGGATCAGCGTCACCGGCAGGCCGCCCCAGAGGCTGGTCTCGACGTAGCTGAGCGGGGCGATGGCGATGCTCCAGCTCGGCAGCACGCCCGCGATGCGCAGGACGAGGCCGACAGCGCCGATCCCGACGAGTGCGTAATAGGCCATCCGCTCCGATGGAGTCGCCAGGCCGCTGCGCAGCGCGAGGCCGATACCGCCCACGATCAGGGCGACGGCGAGGATCAGGCTCAGCGGAATGTGGAGCTGGCCGAACATCAGCAGGAAGGTGACGAACGAGCCAACGCCCCAGATCACCAGCAGGCGCCAGTTCCACATGCGGCGGTCGGCGCTGAGCACCAGCATGGCCAGCATGGCGATGACGGCAAACAGCGGCCGCCAGTGCTGCTCGTAGGGGAAGGAGCCGAAGAAGATGTAGCGGAACTTCTCGCGGATCAGCGCCCAGCAGGCGCCGCCGCCGCGGCATTCGGCACCGGTCGTGGCCGTGAAGTTGGCGGTGAACAGCGCCCATTCGAGGAACCAGTCGAGGACCCAGACGACGAAGGCGAGCAGCACGATCGTGGTGATGCCGTTGCCCCAGCTGGAGAACAGGTTCTTGCGGGCCCAGCCGAGCGGGCCGGTCTCGTCGACGGGAGGGGCGATCGGCTTGCGGTCGCCGGCAGGCATGGCGTCGGTCATGCTCAGCGCTCCCTCAGAGCGATGCTCTTGTTGTACCAGTTCATGAAAGCCGAGATCGACAGGCTGACCGAGAGGTAGGCGGCCATGATGATCAGGATGTTCTCGATCGCCTGGCCGGTCTGGTTGATGGTCACGTTGATCGAGGCGACGAGGTCGGGGTAGCCGATCGCAATGGCCAGCGAGCTGTTCTTGGTGATGTTGAGATACTGGCTGGTCATCGGCGGGACGATGACACGCAGCGCCTGGGGCAACAGCACGAGACGCATGGACTGGCCGCGCGACAGGCCGAGCGCCGCCGCCGCTTCGCTCTGGCCCTTGTGCAGGGCCAGGATGCCGGAGCGCACGATCTCGGCCACGAACGCCGAGGTGTAGAGCACGAGGCCGATCAGGAGGGCGGTGAACTCGGGCTGGATGACGGTTCCGCCCGTGAAGTTGAAGCCCTTCAGCTCGGGCCAGCTCATATGGTGCGGCGCGCCGCCGGCCAGCCAGACGAGCGCCGGAAGGCCGATGATGATCGCGAGGCCCGCGGAAATCCCGGGGAAGGGCTGGCCGGTGGCTTCCTGGCGTTTCTTGCCCCAGCGGTTGACGAACCAGGCGGCGGCAATGCCGATCAGAAACGCGATGCCCATCCATTTATGGATGGGATCGGCCAGCGGCACCGGGAAGTAGACGCCGCGGTTGCTGAGGAACACGCTGTTCCACAGCGAGAGCGCCTGCCGCGGACCGGGAAAGGCTTCGCTGATGAGCTTGTAGAAGAGGAAGAGCCACAGCAGCAGCGGCACGTTGCGGAAGGCCTCGACGTACCAGCCGCAGATGCGGTTGAGCAGCCAGTTGGGCGACAGCCGTCCGACGCCGATCAGGGTGCCGAGAAGGGTGCTGAGCAGGATGCCGAGGACGGCGACGCGCAGCGTGTTGAGGATGCCGACCCAGATGGCGCGGGCGTAGGTGCTGGCCGGCGAGTATTCGATCATCGTATCGCCGATCTCGAAGCCGGCTTCGCGCTCGAGAAAGTGGAAGCCGCTGGCGATCTTCTGGCGCTGAAGGTTGTCGATCGTGTTGCTGACCAGATACCAGGCAAGGAAGCCAACGGCACCGACCACGACGATCTGGAAAACCCAGCCCCGAATGACCGGATCGTTCCACGGTGCCACTTTTGCACGTGGCGTAGAGCCGAGAGCCTCGACTGCCATACGCTATTCCCCCTGACTGGCGCGGTTTTCCCGCGCGGGCGTTATATGCCCAGTATTGCCCTCAGTGTATGTGGGAATTGCCCCTGCGCAACGGGGCAAAACCCGCCATCCCCGGCCTCGGTCTCCCCGCATCAACGGATGGGCGGGGAGTATTGCAGGCCGCCCTGGGTCCACAGCGCGTTCTGGCCGCGGGCGATCTTGAGGGGCGAGCCCATGCCGACGTTGCGGTCGAAGCTCTCGCCGTAGTTACCGACCTGCTTGACGATGTTGTAGACCCACTTCTCGTCGACCCCGAGCGCCTTGCCCATGCCCGGCGTGACGCCGAGGATGCGCTTGATCGAGGGATTGTCGCTCTTCAGCATCTCGTCGACGTTCTTCGAGGTGATGCCGGCCTCCTCGGCCTCGACCATGGCGTAGAGCGCCCAGCGCACGATGTCGCCGAACTGGTTGTCTCCGTGGCGCACCACCGGTCCCAGCGGCTCCTTCGAAATGATCTCCGGCAGGATGACGTAATCGTCGATCGTCTGTGGCGGCGGCACGTTGGCGGCGCGCGTAGCCGCGAGGCTCGATGCATCGGTCGTATAGACGTCGCAGCGGCCGGAGAAGAAGGCCGCGCGGATCTCGTCGACCTTCTCGATGACGACCGGCTTGAAGGTCATCTTGTTGGCGCGGAAATAGTCGGCGAGGTTGAGCTCTGTGGTGGTGCCGGGGGCGACGCAGACCGTGGCGCCGCTCAGCTCCCTGGCGCTCTTCACGCCGAGCTTCTTCGGCACCATGAAGCCCTGGCCGTCGTAGTAATAAATGCCGGTGAAATCGAGGCCGAGGGCGGTGTCCCGGGTCAGCGTATAGGTGGCATTCCCCATCACGATGTCGACTTCGCTCGACTGGACCGCGGTGAAGCGCTGCTGGGAGGTGAGGGGAACGTACCTGACCTTCTCCGAATCGCCGAAGATGGTGGCCGCGACGGCGCGGCAGACGTCGACCGAGAGACCCTTCCACTTGCCCTGGCTGTCGGCCAGCATGAAGCCTGCGGTCCCGATACCCACCCCGCAATTCACGGTGCCGCGTGCCCTGACGGCGTCGAGGTCCTTGCCCGCCTGGGCTGTCCCGGCAAAGCCGAGTACGGCTACGGCCAACCCGGCAGCTGCTGTCACGATCCTGTTGCGCATTTCACCTCCCATTGTTCTTGAGCCCCACAATGCCGCCTTCTTCCGGAGGCTTGCAAGCCGCAGGCCAAAATGCGGGACGATCAGCGAATCGGTGGGGCGTACAACATGCCGCCGTCGCGCCAGGGCGCGTTCGCGCCGCGCGGGATCTTGAGCACCGTGTTGGGCCCCAGGTTGCGGTCGAAGACCTCGCCGTAGTTCCCGACCTGCTTGACGATGTTGTAGACCCACTTCTCGTCGACCCCGAGCGCCTTGCCCATGCCCGGCGTGACGCCGAGAAGGCGTTTCAGGGTGGGATTCTCGCTCTTCAGCGCCTCGTCGACGTTCCGGGACGTGATCCCGTATTCCTCGGCCTCGATCATGGCATAGAGCGACCAGCGCACGATGTCGCCGAACTGGTTGTCGCCGTGGCGGACCGCCAGGCCCAGAGGCTCCTTGGTAATGGCCCGGGGGAGGATCGTGTAGTCGCTCGGATTGGGGGCGTAGGCGGCCCTGGTCGAGTAGAGGATCGACATGTCCGCCGTGAGGACGTCGCAGCGTCCGGCAAAGAAGGCGGTGCGCAGATCTTCGACCTTGTCGATCAGCACCGGCGTGAAGGTCATCTTGTTGGCGCGGAAATAGTCGGTGACATTGGCCTCCGTCGTCGTACCGGGCTGGACGCAGACCTTGGCGCCGTCGAGATCTCTCATGACGCGCTTGCCGAGCTTGCGCGGCACCATGAAGCCCTGACCGTCATAGTAGTAGATGCCGACAAAATCGACGCCGGCGTCGCGGCTCAGGGTGATGGTCGAATTGGAAGCGAGGAGATCGACCTCGCCGGATTCGAGCGCGGGGATGCGCCTGGCCGGCTCAAGTGGGACGTACTTCACCTTGCTCGCGTCGCCCAGCAACGCGGCCGCCGTGGCCCGGCACATGTCGACCGAGAGCCCGCGCCAGACGCCCTGGCTGTCGGCATGCATGAAGCCCACGAGGCCCGCGCTGACGCCGCACACGAGCTGGCCACGTGCCTTGACGGCGTCAAGGACGGGCCCGGCCATGGCCGGTGTGACTGCCAGAGCGAAGAAGCCTGCGATAGCCGACAGTATGAACTTGTGCATTGTGTCCCCCGACACTTCCCCACACCGAGACTGCCC
>JBILYJ010000322.1:0-6022 GCA_044377795.1 Reyranella sp.
CTCGAGGATCTCGGCAGCCCGGGCGGGACCTTCATCGACGGCGCCCGGCTGCTGCCCGAGCACGGACCGCGCGACATCAGCGCGGTGCGCTCGGTCCGCCTCGGCAGCGTGGAACTCGCCCTCTCCCGGGGCTGAATGGGCTTGTGATCGGCAAGGCCCGCCGAGTAGGGTGCCGCGGCCGGCGAGGTGCCGGTGTGAGCGGCCGGAGTTGTCATGATTTCGCTGATGAAGCTGATCGACGCGATTATCTACGGCTACACGTGGGTCGTGATCGGCAGTGCGATCATGAGCTGGCTGGTGGCATTCGGCGTAGTGAACGTCCGCAACCGTTTCATCAGCGTCGTGGTCGACATGCTCTACCGGCTGACCGAGCCGGTGCTGCGCCCGATCCGCCGCATCCTACCCAACCTGGGTGGTGTCGACATCTCTCCCGTCATCCTCCTGCTCGGCCTATATTTCCTGAACGACCTGTTGCACGAGTATTTCTGGCCGGCGGTTCGCTGAACGGACCGGCTGTCGATCCGGTCTTTCTTCGCCGGTCCTCGGGCGGCGTGACCTTCCAGCTGCGTGTCCAGCCGCGGGCCCGCCGCACGGCGCTCGAATTCACGGCCGAAGGCGGGCTCAAGGCCGCAGTGACGGCGGCGCCCGAGGATGGCAAAGCCAACGACGCCGTCGTCGCGCTGCTGGCGCAGGCGTGGCGCCTTCCGAAATCGACCTTCGAGATCGTGCGCGGGGGGACGGCGCGAGAGAAGACCCTCATGGTCGCGGGCGACCCTGCCGTGCTCGCCGACCGGATTGCCGAATGGATGCTCAAGAATGGCTGATGCGAAACTGATCGATGGAAAAGCCTTCGCGGGCGGGCTGCGCCAGCGCGTGGGCGCTGAGGTTGCCGACTTCGTGTCCAAGGGCGGCCCGAAGCCCGGCCTGGCCACCGTGCTGGTCGGCGACGATCCGGCCAGCCAGGTCTATGTCCGCAGCAAGGGCAAGCTCGCGGTCGAACTGGGCATGGCGAGCTTCGACCACCAGCTGCCCGAGGACACGACGCAGGCCGAGCTGCTGGAGCTGATCGGGCGCCTCAACGCCGATCCGGCGGTCAACGGCATCCTGGTCCAGCTGCCCCTGCCGAAGCATCTCGACACGGCCCAGGTCCTGATCGCCATCGACCCCGCCAAGGACGTCGACGGCTTCCATCCGGTGAATGTCGGCCGCCTCGGCTCGATCGCGCCGGGCGCCCCGCTGGACTTCCCGGTGCCGTGCACGCCGCTCGGCGTCTCGATGCTGCTGCAGGACGCGCTGGGCTCGCTGTCGGGCCTCAATGCGGTGATCGTCGGCCGCTCCAATCTCGTCGGCCGGCCTGTGGCGCAACTGCTGCTGCGCGCCGATTGCACGGTGACCATCACACATTCGCGCACGCGCGATCTGCCGGGCCTCTGTCGCCAGGCCGATATCCTGGTGGTGGCGATCGGCCGGACAGAATTCGTGAAGGGCGACTGGATCAAGCCGGGTGCGGCGGTGATCGACGTCGGCATCAACCGCATCCCGACGCCGGAGGGCAAGAGCCGGCTGGTCGGCGACGTGGCCTTCGCCGAGGCGCAGAAGGTGGCGGGATACATCACGCCGGTGCCGGGCGGTGTCGGCCCGATGACGGTGGCCTGCCTGATGTTCAACACGCTCCAGGCGGCACGTCACAAAGCCGGATTGGCGATGGCGGCCGCTTAGAGCGCGATGACATCTGGTTGAGTGGCCTAAGTAAGAAACTTCCGTCGTCATTCGACTGCGCCGCCCTTCGGGCGGCTCCGCTCAGGACGACGGGTTAATTTTGTCAGACCTAAAGCTCATGGCTCAGGCCTTCCCGACGGCGCGCCTGATCAACGCGGTCGACCAGCGCACGGCGCTCTGGAGGGGACGTCCCGCCGAGCGCGCCGCGTTGCCGGCCTGGCGCACCGGCAGTCGCGCTTTTCTGATCCCGGCGCGCAGGCGCAGGGCGGCGGTTTCGTTCGGAGCGAGGAGCAGGGCCCGGTCGACCCATTCGGTGGCCTCCGGCCAGCGATCGTGGGCCGCCAGGAATTCGGCCAGTCCGACCATGTAGGCGGGGTTTTCGGCGAGTCCGTTGCACTCCCGCCAAAGGGCTTCGGCATCTGCGGGCCGCCCCAGTTTGTCGAAGTATCGCGCCTTCCAGTGGAGCAGCAGCGATTTACGCTCGAGAGGCCAGCGGATCTTGTCGAGGACGGCGAAACCCTCCTCGAACCGGCCGAGATGATAGCAGGCCTCAACCCGCTGCAGGGACGCGTCGAGCCGCGCCTTGCCGCTCTCGCACGCCTTCTCGGCGTGCAACGCGGCTTCCTCGTGGCGACCGGTCTCATTGTAGTGGCGCGCGAGGAGAGTGCGGGCGGGAGCGCTTTCGTGTGTTTCGAGCAACTTGAGCAGCAGGGATTCCGCCGCGGCGCCACCGCCTGCCCTGAGATGTGCTCGCGCCAGCGCAATGGTGAGGTCGGGACTCGAGGGGTCCGAGGTCCACGCCCGCTGGAGGCGCTTGAGCCCGACCTGGAAGCGGCCGGCCGCGGCATCCTCGCGGGCGCTGGCGATCACGCCGGCGACGGAATCTTCGTCGGTTGCGACATAGCGATTGATCATGCGGTCGACGTTGAAGCGCACCATCGACACTTGGATATGGACCTGATCGTCGGCGAAGGCGACCGACCGGTCGGTCAGGACCACGCTCTCGTAGGAAGGAAAGTACTCGATGTGGGGATGGCCGGCGACGAACGGCTCGACCGCCGCCCGCAGGACCGACTTGCTGTAGGAGTTTGCCACCGCCACGTCGGACGAGGTGAAGGTCGCCAGGAGCGGCACGGGCGACACGGTGAGGATGATGCGATGGTCTCGGGGGCAGACCCGGCCGAGCAGGTCGACCAGGTCGGCGAGCGAGCGCGTCACGTCCGCGTAGTCCAGCACATGCAGCTCGAAGCGCGACGGATCGGTCCGGGTGACGACCTTGGGCGGAGGGCAGTTGATGTAGAGGCCCGAGCGAGTGTCGAACCATGCCTCGATCAACCCGAGGGTGATCAGCACCACGTTGCTGCTGGCGAGGTGACGGTAGATTGCGCTGATGTCGTCTCGCCGCTTGATCAGCCGTTCGGCAGAGACGGGCCGATAGGTGATGGCCAGCTGCGGGTCGACGTAGCGTCCAGTCGCGACTTCGATGGCATGCCGGTCGAGGTCGAATTCCTCGAGGCCGAACGCCCAGCGGATTTGCGGCGCAATCGCCGGCGGCACATAGTTGTTCAGGACCGACACCGGATCGCCGCTCCACCACGTCTTGTCGACCTGCAGGCCCAGGGTGGGAATCTCGAAGCCGCGTGCGGCGAGTGCCTTTTCGATGCCGCGGGCAAAGCAGGAGCCGATGGTGAAGATGCGCTGGCCCGGCTCCAGCATGAAGCGAGGCTTGAAAGACGGATCGGCGAAATGCGCGAATCGGTCGGCGGGATCGTCGCGACGCGGCCAGGCCCTGTCCGGGTTTGTCTTCAATGAGCCGTAGGCATCGGCAGCGCTGATCCGGCGAGTTGGCATCGTGTCCCTGATCCTCTGGACACGTGGCTACCATCCCGGAGCGGCTTGGGGAACGCTGGTCCTCCCATCCGCCGGCCGCGTGCCGTCAGTTCTTCAGCATGCCCGCGACGAGCGCCGTCACGTTGTGGCGCATCATCTTCTCGTAGGTCGGGGCCGGCCCGTTCGGGCCTGACAGGGCATCGGTGTAGAGGCGCGGGCCGACCACGGCGCCGGATTCGCGCGCGATCTGGTCGATCAGGCCGGGGTTGGTCATGTTCTCGACGAACAGCGCCTTGATGCGCTGCTCGCGCACCTCGCGGATCAGCGTGGCGACGTCACGCGCCGAGGGCTCGCTGCTGGTGTTGTAGCCGCGCGGCGACTGGAACTTCACGCCATAGGCGCTGGAGAAGTAGCGGAAGGAATCGTGGCCGGTGATCGCCCGCCTCTTGTCGGCCGGCACCCTGGCGATCTCGGCCTTCACCCAGGTGTCGAGGTCGACCAGCCGGCGATCGAAGGCCTGGGCCCGTTCGCGGTAGTGGGCGGCATTCGGCGGATCGGCCTCGGCGAGGCCCTTGGCGATGTTGGCGACGTAGGTGCGGACACGTTGCACGTCCTGCCAGCAATGCGGGTCGGGCCCGTGCCCGTGCGAATGCCCGTGGGAATGGCCATGGTCCGCGCCGGCCTTGAGGGTCGCGACGCCGGCGGTCGCCACGATCGCCCTGCCCTTGAAGGGCGCCGCCTTGGCCAGCCGGTCGATCCAGCCCTCGAAGCCCAGCCCGTTGCTCACCAGCACCTTCGCGTCGGCAAGCGCGCGCGCGTCGGTGGGGCGGGGCTGGTAGGCATGGGCGTCGATGTCGGGACCGACCACGACCGACAGCTCGACCTTGCCGCCGGCCACCTCGGCCAGCAGGTCGCCCAGGATCGAGAAGGTCGCCACGGCCTTGATCGGCGCCTGCGCCGAAGCGGGCAGGGCGACGGCGAGGAGAGCGGGTGTCAGGAGGAATGCACGACGGAGCATTCCGTTATAATATAACGCTACATGACATAACGCTACAGGGGAAAGTCGAGCCACTCCGGCGTGTGGCCGGTCGCTTCGAAGAAGCGCAGCAGGTCGGCGAGGCCGAGCGCCGTGGTCATGGTGTTGACCAGCGGATGGGCATTGATCGGCCCCTCGCCGTCGGCGAGGCCGCGATCGAGGACCAGCCGGACCTGGTGTTCCGGGTCGTTGACGACGGCGAGCGGCGTCACCGAGCCCGGCTCGACCCCGAGATGGCGCCGCAGCCGGTCCGGACTGCCGAACGAGAACTTGCCGGCGCCCAGCCGTTCGCCCAGCCTCTTCAGATCGATGGCGCGATCCTCCAGCGCCACCACCAGCCACATCTCCTCCTTCCGGTTGCGCAGGAAGAGGTTCTTGATGTGGTGGCCGGGCAGGTCGCCGCGCAGCGCCTTGGCCTCCTCGACCGTGAAGACCGGCGGATGCTGGACGGTACGGTGGGCGATGCCGAGCGCGTCGAGGCGAGCGAGCAGTTGGTGCGGATCCAGCATGGTGTGTGACGGCTCTACCCATGAAAAGAGCCGTTTGCCAGCCCCTTGCCAAGGGATCGGAAAAGCCCTATCAACGCCGCCTTCCGGCCACCTACCCAGCCGGATCGGAGCGCGGGCGTAGCTCAGGGGTAGAGCACGACCTTGCCAAGGTCGGGGTCGAGGGTTCGAATCCCTTCGCCCGCTCCAATATCTACCAAAGTATCTTGCCTGAACCGGTCACCGGTTCGCATCCCGGTCACAGACCGGGAAGAGGCCTGATGCTTTTGGTCCTCTTCCGATAGATTGCGCGTCCCATTTTCGCCGCTTGCATTGTCTATGCGGCGGGCTCGTCCCATGCGTAAGAGGCCTCAAATGAACACATCGACCGACCAGGGCCTTCTCGTCGTCCGCACCGTGGCGGATCTGCGCCGTGCGGTGGCCGACTTCCGCGAGGCCGGTCGCACGATCGGGTTGGTGCCAACCATGGGTGCGCTGCACGAGGGGCATGTCAGCCTGGTGAAGGGGGCGCTCGATCGCGGCGACGTGCCGGTGACCAGCATCTTCGTCAATCCGACGCAGTTCGGCCCGAAGGAGGATTTCTCAGCCTATCCGCGCGACGAGGAGGGCGACTTCGCCAAGCTGCGCGAGGCGGGCTGCCGCATCGTCTACGCGCCGACCAAGGACGAGATGTATCCCGGCGAGCAGCTCACGACCGTCACGGTCGCCGGCATCACCGACGGGCTGTGCGGCCCGCTGCGGCCCGGCCATTTCCAGGGCGTCGCCACCGTGGTGAGCAAGCTCCTCCTGATGGCGATGCCCGATCGCGCCTTCTTCGGCGAGAAGGACTACCAGCAGCTCCAGGTCATCAAGCGCATGGTGCGCGACCTCGCGATGCCGTTCGAGATCGTGGGCATGCCGACGGTGCGCGAGAAGGACGGTCTCGCGATGT
>JBILYJ010000022.1:0-22981 GCA_044377795.1 Reyranella sp.
AACCGGAGAAACCTCACCTCGTGCCAGGAGTTTTGAGAGTTCCGATGCGGAAAGCCAGTCGAATGCAGAGTCAGACATGCGCAATTGGTCGGTTCTCGACGGAGGTTGGATGTTTCAGAGTGCGTGGGAGACAACAGTGTCGACTCTGATTTCTCCTAAGTCGAGAGCGTATTGGAGAGAACCGCGATGGAAACCGTTACCGCACTTGTCGCCGCCGGCGCCGCTTTCGGACTGAGCTGCTTCATCGGTCGTTCGTTGACCGCGTCCTTCACCCTGGTCGCTCTCGGTGGCCTGCTCTCCGGGGCTGGCTTCGCCATTCTGTTCTTCGTGTCGACCGTGACGGTCGGCCATTTCATGCCCCAGTTGTTCGAGCCCTGGCTGCTCGGCGTCCATTTCATCGCGTTGATCGCCGTGGTGCCGCTCGGTGGTGCCGTCATCGCGGCGCTGACGCACCGGCATGTCGAGCGTGTCGACGCGGCGCGCCTGCCGTTCTAGACGCGAAACAAGCGTCTTTCCCGCAACTGCCTTGCAACGCTAATCTCCCCGGCAAACTGGGGAGGGCAGGGAATGGTCGAAGTGAAGCTCGGCGCCGGCACGGCCGTGCGCATCGAAGAGAGCTACGAACCGAACTTCGACGCCAAGGCTTTCTTCCCCGACTGGGATCCCGCCGTCGTTGACCGCCATCGTGGCTGGCTTTTGCCGGCGCACTACGACGAGGCGTCGGGCTCCCTGAAGCTCAGTATCCATAGCTGGCTGCTGAGGATCGGCGGCAAGACCATCCTGATCGACACCTGCGTCGGCAATCACAAGTCGCGTCCCCATCGTCCGAAGTGGCACCTGATGGAGACGAAGTATCTCGAGCGGCTGAAGGCGGCCGGCGTCGAGCCTGACCAGATCGACATGGTGATGTGCACGCATCTCCATGTCGACCATGTCGGGTGGAACACGCGCCTCGAGAACGGCAGGTGGGTGCCGACGTTCAGAAATGCGAAGTACGTGTTCAGCCGTGCCGACTACGATCACTACCTGAAGCTCGACAGCGATCCCGCGACCGGCCCGGTCAATGCAGGCTCCTTTCGAGACTCGGTGCTGCCGGTGGTCGAGGCGGGACTGACGCAGATGGTCGATGGCGCGGTCCAGATCGACGAGAATCTCAGGATCGAGCCGGCCCCGGGGCATACGCCGGGCACGATCGCCATCAAGTTCGAATCGCGCGGCGAGAAGGCGCTGTTCTGCGGCGACATCCTTCACCACGCGCTGCAGGTCTATCATCCCGAGTGGAACAGCTTCGCGTGTGCCGACGCCTTGGGCGCCCGCAAGAGCCGGCGCGCGGCGCTGGAACATTGCGCCGGCAGCGGCGCCCGGCTGCTGCCGTGCCATTTCGGGGCGCCGTTCAGCTGCCACATCGACCACAAGGACGATGGGTTCGTGCCGCGCTTCGGCGGGCAATTCTAGGGAGAGAGACGATGATCTATGAAATGCGGGTCTACAGGTGCGTGCCCGGCCGTCTGCCGGCGCTTCTCAATCGGTTCAACACCATCACGCTCAAGATCTGGGAGCGGCACGGCATCAAGCAGGCCGGCTTCTTCACGACCCTGATCGGCGAGTCGAACCAGGAACTGACCTACTTCCTCGCCTGGGAGTCGCTGGCCGATCGCGAGAAGAAGTGGAACGCCTTCGCGGCCGATCCGGAATGGCTGGCCAAGCGCGCCGAGACCGAGAAGGACGGCGCCATCGTCGAGAACGTCTCGGTGCAGATGCTGACGCCGACGGGCTTCTCGTCGGTCCAGTAGAGACCGCTCCGCCCTGGGGCCCGCTTCCTTCGGGGGGCGGGCCCGATTGGCAAAGCCCCGCGCCCCGACTCCGTGCCGGGCGGGTCGTGGCTGAGGGGTTGCTTGTGCGCGAAGTATGGTAGGCTTTTCGCAACACAGGGAGGAAATCAAGAATGCAACGCAGGACTTTTGCGACCGCGGGTACGGCGGCATTGGTCGGGTCGCTGGCCGGTTGGCCGGCCCTTGCGCAGAAGATCAGCGGCGACGTGCGCTTTCTCTGCGGCTTCGCGCCGGGCGGCACGGCCGACCTTCTGTGCCGCATCGTCGCCGAGGCCGTGACCTCTGAAGTCGGGCAGAAAGTGATCGTCGACACCAAGACCGGCGCCAGCGGTTTCATCGCCAACGAGATCGTTGCCAACGCACCGCCGGACGGCCGTACGATCGGCCTCGCCGCCATGGCGGCCATGTGCGTGTCGCCGGTGATGCCGGGGCAGAAGCTGCCGATCAACGTCGACACCGACCTGACGCCGATCGCCAACATCGCCGGTGTCACCAACATGCTGGTGGTCGGCAAGCACATGCAGTACCGCACGGTTCCGGAGATTATCGACTTTGCGAAGAAGAACCCCGGCAAGCTCACCTATGCTTCGGCGGGCAACGGGACATCGCAGCATCTGGCCGCCGAACTCTTCAAGAAGATGGCCGGCGTCAACATCCTTCATGTGCCCTATCGCGGTGGAGCACCCGCCATCCAGGACATGATCTCCGGCAACTGCGACATGATGTTCGGCAACATGCCGGAGTTCCTGGGACAGATAAACGGAGGCGGCCTGATTCCCGTCGCTTTCGGCTCGCCCAAGCCCTCGCCGATGTTTCCCAACCTGCCGTTGATGTCGACGTTCCTGCCGGGCTTCCAGGTGGTCAACTGGTTCGGCGTGTTCGGCTCGAAGGGGCTGCCGGCCGACCTGGTCGACTTCTGGAACAAGGCGCTCCGCGCGGCCGTCGCCAAGCCGGACGTCCAGAAGCGCTTCGCCGAGAGCGGCATGGATACGATCATCGGGTCGCCGGCCGAGTTCAAGGCGACCATCATGGCCGATCGCAAGAAGTGGGAAGAGGTCATCAAGGCCGCCGGCATGCGCGCCGACTGACGATGCCTCTCGCCGCCACTCCACACGGGACCCTTCACTACGACGTCGTGGATTCCGTGGCGCCCTGGCAACGGTCGCGCCTGCCGATCCTGTTTCATCACGGGATCGGTGCCAGTGCCGGAATCTGGGCGGGGTGGCGGCCTGCGCTGGCCGATGCCTACCGGCTCGTCACCTTCGATATGCGCGGCTACGGGCGCTCCAGTATTCCGGCGGCGGACTTCAAGTGGTCGCTGGACCTGCTGGTCGACGACCTGTTTGCCGTGGTTGATGCCGCCGGGCTGGACCGCTTCCATCTCGTGGGCGAGTCGATCGGCGGGACGGTGGCGCTGGCGGCGGCGCTCGCCCGGCCGGCGAGGATCGCCACCCTCACCGTCAGTAACGGCGCCCATCTCGGGGCCTCGATCCAGAGGGTCGAGGCGTGGCGGCATCAGCTCGATGAAGGCGGCTCGAAGGGCTGGTCCGACGCCTTCCTGCGAGACCGCTTTCACGACGATGCGTTGTCGCCCGAGCGTCGCGCGTGGTTCGCCGCGGAACAGGAGAAATGGCCGCGGGACTCCATTCTGAATGCGCTGGGCGTGCTCATCGGCACTGACCTCACGCCGCGGCTGGCCGATATCAAGTGTCCGACCCTGCTGCTGCATCCCGACGGCAGCCCGTTCATCCCCGTGAGCGTTATGGCCGAGCTGCACAGGGGGCTGCCGGACGGCGAGCTGAATGTCTTCGGCAGGTCACGCCATGGCCTGCCCTTCTCGCATGCTGCGCAATGCGCGCAGGCCTTGCGGACTTTTCTCGACTCGCGCAAGGCGGACTGATACCCGGATCGTCAGGCAGCCTTGAAGCGAGGAAGCAATGAGACGGATTCTGGCTGGCGCGGCGGCGTTGGCGATCGCCTTCTCGGCCGTCCCGGGCTTCGCCCAGGAGAAGCTCGCCGTCTGGTGGGTCAAGGGCTTCTACAAGGCCGAGGACGAGGCACTGTTCGCCGCGATCACGAAGTTCGAGGCCAGGACCGGCGTGAAGGTCGACCTCTCCCAGTACGCGGCGGAGGACATGATCCCGAAGACGGTCGCCGCCCTCGACGCCGGTTCACCGCCTGACATTGCCTATTCATACGACGTCCGGATCGCGGCCAAGTGGGCCTTCGACGGAAAGCTCGAAGACATTTCCGACGTCATCGAGCCGATGAAGGACCGGTTCCTGCCGGCCACGATCGACACCGCGTACCTCTACGACGGCAAGGCCAGCAAGAAGGCCTTCTACGGTTTCGTGCTGAAGCAGCAGATGCTGCACGTCGAATACTGGAAGGACATGCTGGCGACGGCCGGCTTCAAGGAAAACGACATTCCCGGGACCTGGAAGGAATACTGGTCCTTCTGGTGCGACGAGGTCCAGCCGGCCTATCGCAATGCGACCAGCAGCCGCGTCCATGGCATCGGCAGGCCGATGGGTGTCGGTTCGACCGACTCGTTCCAGACGTTCATGAGCTGGGTCGACGCCTACAACGTGAAGCTGGTCGACGAGTCGGGCAAGCTGCTGGTCGAGGATCCCAAGGTGCGGGACGGGCTGATCGCCGCGCTGCGCGATTACACCGACGTCTATGCCAAGGGCTGCTCGCCGCCGTCGTCGACGGGATGGAAGGACGGCGACGGCGCCGTGGCCTTCAACGATCGCACAACGATCATGACTCACGATTACTCGATCGCGATCGCTGCCAAGTGGCTGGACGATGCCAACAACCCGCGGCTCACGCCGGCGGAGCGCGCCGCCGGCCGCAAGGCCTACGACGAGCTGATCGCGACGGCGGGTCTTCCGAAGAAGCCCGATGGCACGCCGATGGTCTATCGCACGGTCGTCAAAGTGGGCGTGATCTTCCGGGAGTCGAAGAACAAGACGCGTGCCCGCGAATTCCTGAAGCTCCTGCTCGAGGAGGAGAACCTTCGCCCCTATGTCGAGGCCGCGCTCGGCCGGGGGTTCCCGGTGACCAGGGCCGGCCAGGAGAGCCCGTTCTGGCAGGCCGACAAGCATCGCAGGACCGTGTACGACCAGTTCAAGACGTCACCGCAGCCTTCCGAGTTCGGGAAGAACTGGAAGTTCGCGCTCCTCGACGCCGAGAACGTCTGGGCCAAGGCGATGAACCGCGTGGTGAGCGACAAGGTGTCCGTCGAGAAGGCCGTCGACGAGCTGATCGCCCGCATCAAGGAAGTGGCCCGGTAGAGCCCGTACGGCGGGGCAGGCCCCACCGGTTCGTCAGCCGCGCCGCGCGCGGAGGCGGGGTGAGAACGAGGCCCTGAGCTGGTCGGCGAACTGTTCGACCTCGGCGCGCCAGCGCAGGGCGGGATCCCAGATGGCGGCCAGATCCATGCCCAGCACGATGCCGTTGGCGACGATCTTGGCGGTGTGGAGGTCCGTGCGTGTGGTCGCGGGTATGACGGCGGTGCCGAGGCCGGCCCGGGCCAGCGCCAGGATCACCGTTCCCGAACCGCCCTCGTGGCGAATGCTGGGAGACAGGGACAGCAACCGCACCGCCGCGTCCAGGGTCAGGCGCGACTGGTACCCGCGGTCCAGCACCAGCAGGTCGCGCTCGCACAGCGCCCGGAGATCGATTCCGTTCCTGCGCTCGACCCCGCTGAACGGCTTGGGCGAGGCCGCGAGGATGTCGAGGCGCACGATCTGATGATCGACGAGGCCCGCGTCGTAGCGCGGGCGCCCGGTGATGCCCATCGACGCGTCGCCGCTCAGCACGAGATTCTCGATCTCGACACCGTTCGCTTCGATGACGGCGATCCGGATGTGTGGCTTGGCCCGCATGAAATCGGCGATGCCTGGCGCCACCACCGTCTCGATCGTATGCGCCGTCGCCGCGACGGCGATCCGGACGGCGGGCTGCACGCTGTTGGCACGGGCGGCGGCTTCCAGCCGGGCGATGCCTTCGAGAGCCGACGAGGCCAGCGGCAGAAGATCGTGCGCGTCGGTGGTCGCGGCCATGCCGCGGCCCGACGGCTCGAACAGGGGCAGCCCCAGCCGGTGCTGCAATTCCGTGATGCGGCGTGACAGGGCGGACTGCGAAATATTGAGACGCTCGGCCGCCTCCACGAGGGACCCCGACCGATAGACGGCCACGAAGGATTCCAGCAGCCGCTTGTCCATGGTTGCAAGATCCTCATTGTTTAGACTGCAAATAATGCACTTCATGCATAGGGTGGAAGGGTGCTAGCGCTGCGTCAACCGCACCCGTCATGGGGCGGATCGAGAAGGGAAGACAGGGATGAAGCGCCGCCACCTCCTATCGCTCGCATCTGCCGCCGCCGGATCGATGATCGCCAGCCCGGGAGCGCAGGCGCAGGGCACCTATCCCGACCGGCCGATCACGCTGGTGGTCGCCGCCCCGCCGGGAGGCGGCACCGACATCGTCGGCCGCATGTTCGCCGAACATCTGTCCAAGGAGTTCGGGCAGCAGGTCATCGTCGACAACAAGGGCGGGGGCAACGGCAACATCGCCACGGCGCTCGTCGCGAAGGCGAAGCCGGACGGCTACACGCTGCTGATGCAGTACTCGTCCTTCCATTCGGCCAATCCGGCGATGATCAAGAACCTGAACTGGTCGCCGAAGGACCTGACGGGCGTCGCGATGGGCGCGATCGCGCCGCAGCTCATCGTCATCGCCAAGCGGGTGCCGCCCGACACGCTGAAGGACTTCATCGCCTACGCGAAGGCCAATCCCGGCAAGCTGAACTATGCCTCCTTCGGACCGGGTTCCGTCGCCCATATCGGCGGCGTGATGCTGAACAAGGCCGCCGGCATCGATCTCGTCCATATCCCGTACAAGGGAGCCGGACCGGTGAGCGCCGACCTCGTCGCCGGTCAGGTCGAACTCGCGGTCATGAGCCCGCCGTCGCTCGCATCGCACATCCGCAACGGCAACGTGAAGGCGCTCGCGCTGGCGAGCGAGGCCCGCCTTCCCACGTTCCCCGACATTCCCACGACGGCTGAAGCCGGCCTGCCGGGCTTCATCTTCGATGCCTGGTACGGAATGTTCGCACCGGCGGGCACCCCGAAGCCGATCATCGACAAGTTGAACGCGGCCATGAGGAAGATCGCCAGGTTCGACACCGTCGTGGAGCGTTCGAACCAGCTCGGGATCGTCCTGAAGGACTGGAACGCGGAACAGTTCGACCGGTTCGTGGCGACCGAAGGCGACGTCTGGTCGAAGATCATCAAGGAAAACAAGATCACGCTCGACGAGTAGGGTAACGGAGATAGTCATGTCAGGTTCACTGAACGCCAATGCCGGCCCGCGTATCCGCTACAAATCGGATGAAGGCGCGCCCTATGAGACGATCACGGTCGACAAGCTGACGCCGATCATCGGCGCGGAGCTGGGCGGCGTGGATCTCAGCAAGCCGCTCTCGAACCGCCAGCAGGACGAGATCCACCGCGCGCTGGCCGAGAACCTCGTCATCTTCTTCCGCGACCAGGTGCTGACGCCCGAGCAGCACATGTCGTTCGGCCGCCTGTTCGGCGACCTGCATGTCCATCCGGCGGCGCCGCACGAGCCCGGCATGCCGGAATTCATGATCATCCACGCCGACAAGAACAGCCCGCGCGCCAACGGCGAGGGCTGGCACACCGACGTGAGCTGCGAGGTCGAGCCGCCGATGGGCTCCATCCTTCACATCGAGACCTGTCCGCCGCGCGGCGGCGACACGCTGTTCGCCAACATGTATGCGGCCTACGACGCCCTGTCGGACCGCATGAAGGCCTATCTCGACGGCATGATCGCCCTGCACGACGGCGAGCCGGTCTATCGCGGCCTGTTCAAGCCGATCGGGGTGGCCGACAAGCCCGAATATCCGCGGGCCGAGCATCCGGTGGTGCGCACCCATCCGGTGACCGGCCGGAAGTGCCTCTACGTCAACTCAGGCTTCACCAGCCGCCTGCTCGGCGTGCCGCGCGACGAGGGCGATGCCATCCTGCGCTACCTCTACCAGCACATGGAGAACCCGCTCTTCCAGTGCCGCTTCCGCTGGCGCGAGAACTCGATCGCCTTCTGGGACAATCGCTGCGCCCAGCATCGCGCCATGTGGGACTACTGGCCCCACACGCGCAGCGGCCATCGCGTGACCGTCAGGGGCGACCGCCCGTTCTAGTTACGCTCGGGCCCGGGCGGGCTGCAGCGCCGGGGCGGAAACGGCGTGCGCGGACAGTCGCTTGCGATCCTGTTCCGGACGGATGAAGAGCAGGCCGATGAGGCCGCCGGCGAGCAGCAGCACGCCGAGAATGACATAGCCCTGTTCGTAGCCGGCAAGGGGCGTCGAGGCGTTCTGGATCATCGACCCCATGATCCGGGGGGCGAGGACGCCGGCGAAGGTCACGACCGACGTGGTGATCGCCAGCATCGCGGCGCGCTGCGGGTGCGGGGTGAGTTCGCTGATGATCATCGGCAGGACGACATAGATCGTGCTGCCGATGGCGGAGCCGAACACCAGGAAGGCGATCTTGAGACCGTCGGTCGGCATGGCGCCGACGAACGGGAGGACGCACCCGCCGGCAATGATCGCGACACACGGCAGCACGCCGCGGCAGACGCGACTGGAGACACCCCTCCTCTTGAGGCGCTGGGAGACGTAGCCGCCGGCCAGCACGACGAGGGCGCCGAAGACCCACGGCAGCACGGTGAGATTGCCGCCGAGCTTCTGGCTGAAGCCGAGGCCCGCGACCAGGTACGACGTGAACCAGGTGAGACCCAGGGCCAGGCCCCAGTAGCTGGCGAAGCCCGCGGCACAGACGGCAAGGATGGTGGGGCAGGTGAGCAGGTAGCGATAGGGCACGCGCTCGTTGCTGCCGCTGGTGCTGACCGGCGGGTCGACGAGGGTGCCTTCGCGACCGAAGATCAGCCACAGGACGGCCCAGACCAGGCCCGCGATGCCCAGCGCGCCGAACGCCCAGTGCCATGAGTAGGTCTCGATGATCCAGTTGAGCAGGGGGACGGCGATGATGACGCCGAAGGCCGATCCCTGGGCAATGACGGCCGTCGGCAGTCCGCGCAGCGAGTCGGGAAACCATTTGTAGATGGCGTGAGTGGCGACGGGGCCGGCCGGGCCTTCGCCGGCGCCCAGGATGATGCGGCAGACGATCAGCGTTTCCAGGCTCACCATGCCCAGCATCGGAAACTGCACGACCGACCAGATGATCGCCATCACCAGCAGCGTGTGTTTGGTCTGCACGCGGTTGGAGATGAAGCCGACGACGATCGCCGAGACCGCGAAGAGCAGGAAGAACGCCGAGCCGATATCGCCGAACTGCTCCGGTGTCAGGCCGAGATCCCGGGTGAGGGGGACGGCCGCCAGTCCCACGACGACCTTGTCGGCGAAGTTGATCAGCATGAAGAGGAAGAGCAGGGCGGTCATGCCCCAGGCCCCCTTGAGGGGGCGGTCCTGGGCGGTCACGTGGGCGTTTCTCCTTGGCGTCCTGTTGGCCGGACGCGCATTTCCATCTGACAGGGGATTGCTTTGTTGCGTCAAGGAACGCCGGGCATCCGCCGAAGCGCGGCGCGCGCGGCCAGTCTCCGGCGATCTGCTTCAGGCCGGATGAAGAGCAGGCCGATGAGGCCGCTTGCCAGCAGGAGGCCGCCCAGGATGGTAAAGCCGTTGTCGTAGCCGGCGAGGCGCGTGGCCCCGTCCTGCACGACGACGCCCATTGCGAAAGGCGCGATGACTCCGCCAAGGGTCATGATCGAGTTCACGATCGCCAGCATGGCGGCGCGTTGCGACTGCGGCGTCAGCTCGCTCACCACCAGCGGCACGGCGACGAAGATCGGGCTGCCGATCGCGGTGCCGGCGATCAGGATTGCGAGCTTGAGGTCGGGCGCTGATGTGAAGCCGATGAAGGGCAGGATGCAGCCGCCGGCCATGACGGCGGCCGAGGCCAGAATGCCGCGGGAGACCCGGCTCGAGTAGCCGCCGGCCTTCAGCCGCTGAGAGAGCCAGCCGCCGGCAAGCACGACCACCAGCCCGGCGATCCACGGCAGGACACTGAGATTGCCGCCGAGTGTCTGGCTGAATCCCAGCCCGTCGACGAGGTAGGGCGTGAACCAGGTGAGGCCGAGCGCCAGTCCCCAGTAGCTGGCGAACCCCGTGCAGCAGGCCGCCAGGATGGTGGGGCAGGTGAGCAGGTCGCGATACGGCACGCGGGGCTCGCCGTCGACGCGTTGCGTTATCGGAGGGTCGACCAGCGTGCCTTCGCGACCGAAGAAGAACCACAGGATGCTCCACAGCAGGCCGGCGATGCCGATCGCGCCGAAGGCCCAGTGCCAGGAATGGTGGACGATGATCCAGTTCAGCGCCGGCACCGCCACGACGACGCCGATCGCCGAGCCCTGCGCCACCACCGCGGTAGGGACGGCGCGCAGCGAATCGGGAAACCATTTGTAGAGCGCGTGGGTCGCCACCGGGCTGGCCGGCCCCTCGGCGGCACCGAGCAGGATGCGGCAGGCGATCAGCACCTCGAAGCTCACCAGGCCCAGCATCGGGAACTGCAGCAGGGACCAGAAGATCGCCATGGCGAGCAGGGCGTTGCGCGCCGGAAGGCGATTGGCGACGAAGCCGACCAGGACCGCCGAGAAGGGGAAGAGGAAGAAGAACGCCGAGCCGATCAGCCCGAACTGCTCCGGGGTGAGATTGAGGTCCTCCATGATCGGCTTGGCGGCGAGGCCGACGACCATCTTGTCGGCGAAGTTCACGAACATGAAGAGGAAGATGAGGAACGTGATTCCCCAGGCCCCTTTGAGGGGCCGATCCTGGACGGCCACGCGGTGCTTCTCCCCTGCTCCCCTCGCGCATCAGATGTGATGAGGTGTGGGTCGTCAAGGAATGACGATCGTCCCGCGGTTCGAAAGCGCTTCGATCTGTTCGGGCATGAAAAAGGGGCGCCCGAGGCGCCCCTTCTCGAAGATCATGAACTGACGGCGATCAGTTCTTCACGAACGGGCACTTGCCGTCCTTCATCGGACGAAAGGCTTCGTTGCCCGGCACCGTGGCGACCAGCTTGTAGATGTCGTCCTTGCTCTTGGACTCGGCCGGAGTCTTGACCTGGAAGAGGTACATGTCGCGCTCCAGGCGGCCATCCTCGCGCAGCTTGCCGTTCTTGGTCATGACGTCGTTGACGGGGATCTCCCGCATCTTCGCCATCACCGCCTTCGGATCGTCGGTACCGGCGGCCTGCACGGCCTTCAGGTAGTGCAGGGTCGAACTGTAGACGCCGACCGTCAGCATGCTGGGGATCTTGTCCTTCTTGGCGCGGAAGCGCTTGGTCCACGCCCGGGTCTCGTCGTTGAGATCCCAGTAGAAGGCCTCGGTGAGGACGAGGCCCTGCGCCACCGGGAGGGTGAGGGCAGCCACGTCGGTCGAGAAGACCAGCAGGCCGGCGAGGCGCTGGCCGGCCTTGGTGATGCCGAATTCGCCGGCCTGCTTGATCGAGTTGATCGTGTCCTGGCCCGCGTTGGCGAGGCCGATGACCTTGGCCTTCGAGGCCTGGGCCTGCAGCAGGAAGGACGAGAAGTCCTGCGTGCTCAGCGGATGCCGGACGCCGCCCAGGACCTTGCCGCCGGCGGCCGTCACGACCGCTGTCACGTCGCGCTCGAGCGCATGGCCGAAGGCGTAGTCGGCGGTGAGGAAGTACCAGGAGTCGCCGCCGTCCTTGACGACCGCGCCGCCGGTCACCTTCGCCAGCGCGTAGGTGTCGTACACCCAGTGCGCGCCGGTCGGCGAGCAGGCGGGGCCGGTCAGGTCGGCCGACGCCGCGCCGGT
Source organism: Reyranella sp. (assembly GCA_044377795.1). GTDB lineage: Bacteria > Pseudomonadota > Alphaproteobacteria > Reyranellales > Reyranellaceae > Reyranella. The sequence goes on from JBILYJ010000022.1 coordinate 11,722, forward strand.
GTTGATGTCGATCATGCCCTTTTCCTGGGCGATCTTGCGGACGGCCAGCGCCACCGACGAGGTGCCGATCCCGGTGATCATCTTCACGCCGTCGACGTCGTACCACTTGCGCGCGATCGCCGCGCCGACGTCGGGCTTGGTCTGGTGGTCGGCCTGCAGGACCTCGATCGGACGGCCGAGAACCTTCCCGCCGAAATCGTCGATCGCCATCTGGATGGCCTCGACCTCGCCCTGGGTGAGGTCGCCGTAGACGCCCGAGAAGCCTTCCATGACGCCGATCTTCAACGGCTGGGGCGCCTGGGCCTGGGCATAAGTCGCCAGGCCGATGACGGCGAGACCGGCGACGGCGGCCGCCGCTCCGGCATGCCTGATGCTGGTTGTGAACTTCACGGTCTTGATCCTCCCAATGTTCTTCCCCGTTTCGAGATTGCGAAATCTATCCGCGTGTCGAAGCCGACGCCAGTGCTGGACAGCGGCGCAAAGCTTCGATTTATTCCGGAGACAGGGAGAGGCGATGGCCAACGAAGAAATAATTCTCGAGGCGACCGGACTGACGAAGGAGTTCAAGGGCTTCGTCGCGGTCAAGAACGTCAATCTGCGCGTGAAACGCCACACAATTCACGCGTTGATCGGGCCAAATGGCGCGGGCAAGACGACCTGCTTCAACCTCCTGACGCATTTCCTGACCCCGACTGCCGGCCAGATTCGCTTCAACGGGCGCAACATCACCGGCAGTTCGCCGGCGGCGATCGCCCGCATGGGGCTCGCCCGGTCGTTCCAGATCTCGGCCGTGTTTCCCCATCTCAGTGTGCGTGAAAACGTCCGTGTCGCCCTGCAGCGCAAGCTCGGGATTTCCTTCCAGTTCTGGCGCTCCGAAAGCGTGCTCAGCCGCCTCGATCCGCGGGCGATCGAGCTGGTGGCGGCCGTAGGCCTCGCCGACTTCGCGGAGGCGCAGGCCGTCGATCTTCCGTATGGCCGCAAGCGCGCCCTGGAGATCGCCACGACGCTGGCGCTCGAGCCTGAAATGATGCTGCTCGACGAGCCGATGGCCGGCCTCGGGCAGGAAGACATCAAGCGTATCGCCGCCCTGATCCGCACCGTCGCCAGGGACCGCACCGTCCTGATGGTCGAGCACAACATGTCCGTCGTCGCCGACCTCTCGGACACGATCACCGTGCTGGCGCGCGGCGAGGTGCTGGCCGAGGGGCCGTACGGCACGGTGTCCAAGCATCCCGCCGTCATCGAGGCTTATGTCGGAACCGGTCATGGCTGAGACATTGTTGAAAGTCGCCGGCCTGCAGGCCTGGTACGGCGAGTCGCACATCCTGCACGGCGTCGATTTCGAGATCCGACGCGGCGAGCTCGTCACCCTGCTGGGGCGCAACGGCGCCGGCAAGACGACGACCCTGCGCTCGATCATGGGCATCCTGGGCAAGCGCACCGGCTCGATCGCCTTCGGCGGCAAGGAAACGATCGGCATGCCGTCGGATCACATCGCGCGGCTGGGTATCGCCTACTGCCCCGAGGAGCGGGGCATTTTCTCCAGCCTGAACGTCGACGAGAACCTGCGTCTGCCGCCGATCGTCAAGCCGGGCGGGCTCAGCATCGAGGAAATCTACAAGCTCTTTCCCAACCTGCTGGAACGGCGATACAGCCAGGGCACGAAACTGTCGGGCGGCGAGCAGCAGATGCTGGCCATTGGCCGCATCCTGCGCACCGGCGCCGACCTGCTGCTGCTCGACGAGCCGACCGAGGGGCTGGCGCCGGTCATCGTCCAGCGCATCGGCGAGATCATCCGGCAGCTCAAGAGCCGGGGCTTCACCATCCTGCTGGTCGAGCAGAACTTCCATTTCGCCGCTACCGTCGCGGACCGTCACTACGTGATGGAGGACGGCCATGTGGTCGATATGGTTGCTTCGAGCGATGTTCAGCAGAGCATCGGCAAGCTGCAGACCTATCTGGGAGTGTAAGGCCGCATGTTTGAACTCTTAGGCATTCCTCCCCAGGCGCTGTTCGGACAGCTCCTGCTCGGTCTCATCAACGGCGCCTTCTACGCGATGCTCAGCCTCGGCCTCGCCGTGATCTTCGGCATGCTGAACGTCATCAACTTCACCCATGGCGCGCAGTACATGATGGGCGCCTTCGCAGCCTGGCTGCTGCTCGGGCTCCTCGACGTGCCGTTCTGGGCGTCGCTTGTCATCGCCCCGATCATCGTCGGCCTGTTCGGCATCGTGCTCGAGAAGCTGATTCTCAAACGCATTTATCATCTCGACCATCTGTACGGCTTCCTCCTGACCTTCGGCCTCGCGCTGGTGATCGAAGGTCTCTTTCAGTGGAAGTGGGGGTCCTCGGGCGCGCCCTATCCCAATCCGATTCCGGGCGGCTTCAATCTCGGCTTCATGTTCCTGCCGACCTATCGCGCCTTCGTCGTGGTGGCGGCGCTCGTGATCTGCCTCGCCACCTGGTACGGCATCGAGCGCACCAAGCTCGGCGCCTACCTGCGCGCGGCCACCGAGAACCCGACGCTGGTCCGGGCCTTCGGCATCAACGTGCCGCGGCTGATCACGCTCACCTACGGGCTGGGCGTGGGGCTGGCGGCGCTGGCCGGCGTGCTGGCAGCGCCCATCCAGCAGGTCTCGGCCCTGATGGGCGTCAACCTCGTGCTGGTCGTCTTCGCGGTCGTGGTGATCGGCGGGATGGGCTCGATCATGGGCTCGATCGTGACCGGCTTCGGCCTCGGCCTGATCGAGGGCCTGACCAAGGTGTTCTATCCGCCGGCCTCCAACACGGTGATCTTCGTCGTCATGGCGCTCGTCCTGCTGATCAAGCCGGCGGGCCTGTTCGGGCAGACCAAATGACCACTCAGCGCGTAGGATACGCCCTCCTGATCGTGTTGGCGCTGGTCGCTCCGACCTTTGCCTATCCCGTGTTCCTGATGAAGGCGCTGTGCTTCGCGCTGTTCGCCTGCGCCTTCAACCTGCTGCTGGGCTATGCCGGCCTGATGAGCTTCGGCCACGCCATGTTCTTCGGCATGGCGGGCTACTTCTACGGCCATGTCGTGAAGTCCTGGGACATGGCGCCCGAACTCGGCCTGCTGGCCGGCGTGGCCGGCGCGGCGCTGCTGGGGCTCGTGACCGGTGCGCTGGCGATCCGTCGCCAGGGCATCTACTTCGCCATGATCACGCTCGCCTTCGCGCAGATGGTCTACTTCTTTTGCATCCAGGCGCCGTTCACCGGCGGCGAGGATGGCTTGCAGGGCATCCCGCGCAAGGCGCTGCTCGGCGGGCTGATCCCGATCAAGGACGACAAGGTCCTGTACTACGTCGTGCTGGCAATCTTCCTGTTCGGTTACGCCACCATCTATCGCATCATCTATTCGCCGTTTGGACAGGTGCTGAAGGCGATTCGCGACAACGAGCAGCGCGCGCTCTCGCTGGGCTACGAGGCCGACCGCTACAAACTTCTGGCCTTCGTGCTTTCTGCAGGACTTGCGGGACTGGCGGGAGCCACCAAGGCGATGGTCCAGCAGTTCGCCACTCTGACGGACGTCGCGGCATCGACCTCGGGCGAGGTCGTGCTGATGGCGCTGGTCGGCGGCCTGGGCACGATCATTGGTCCGGTGGTCGGCGCCTTCATCATCATCACGATGCAGAATTACCTCGCCGCGACCGGCGAGTTCGTCCTGGTGATCCAGGGCGCCATCTTCGTCGTCATCGTGCTTGCCTTCCGCAAGGGCGTCGTCGGCGAGCTTGCGGAATGGTGGAGGCGGCGACAGGCACGCTGAGCGGCGGGGGCGGGGTCTTGCCCGTTCCTCGCATTCGCGCGAAGAACGGGCTCGTACCCAGGGGGAAACCATCGACATGACCGAGCTTTCCGAAGACCAGCTGTTCGCCGAGTTGCGCAAGATCGACACGCCGACCATCACCAACGTGGTCGCGACCTATCCCAAGAATCCCCTGTGCCTCGGCCTCTACAATCCGTGGACCGAGAACTGGTACACCGACACCTCGATCCGCTGCATGTACCCCGAGATGGGCGCCATCATCGGCTATGCGGTGACCTGCGTGTACGGCCTGCCCGATCCGAACTTCGCCGGCCGGCTGACCTTCATGGACGTGGTCGATGCGCTCGACGCCATGAAGAAGCCGACCATCCTGGTCATCCAGCAGAAGTGGCCGCCCGAGCTGATGAACAAGGCGGGCCTCGCCGGCGAGATGATGACGACCTCGATGCAGGCGGTCGGCTGCGTCGGCCTGATTTCCAACGGCCCCTCGCGCGACGTCGACGCGATTCGCCGCATGAAGTTCCAGATGCTGCTGGGCGGCGTCACGGCCGGCCATGGCGAGATGGCGGTGCAGTCGGTCAACGCGCCCGTGTCGATCGGCGGCATGGACGTGGCACCAGGCGAGCTGATCCACATGGACGAGAACGGCGCGGTCAAGTTCCCCGCCCAGCACGCCCGCGCGGTGCTGAAGAACGCCCAGGCGATGCTGGCCGACGAGGCCGACAAGCTCGAGAAGATGCGCAAGGCCAAGTCCGCGGCCGAGATCCGCGCGATCAATTCCGGCGGCACCTACGGGGCGAAGAAGGGATAGAGGCGCTCTCCGATGACGGAGAGCGTCGCCGAGCCGCGGCCCGTCCGCTGGGGCCTGGCGGCGAAGCTGTTCGCGATCCTGCTGCTGCTGGGCGCGGTCGCGGTCATGATCACCGGCGTCCTGGGCTACATTCGCGCGCGCGAGGCGCTGGAGCGCGCGATCTTCGCCCAGCTCACCGCCGCGCGCGAGACCAAGGCCCATCAGGTCGAATCCTACTTCCGCACCGTGCGCAACGAGGTGCGCCTGCTCGCGGCCGCGAAGATGGTTGTCGACGCCACGCGCGGCTTCCGTGAGGCCGTCGACGAGCTCGACGACAAGCCCGTGCCGCCCGAGGTGAAGGAAAGCGTTCACGGCTGGTACGACGGCCACTACATGCCGATGGTACGCAAGCTGCTCGGCAGGGACGTTCCCGCCGCCGAATTCATGCCGTCCAGCCCGTCCTCGTATTTCCTGCAGGACCTCTACATCGTCAGGAATCCACACCCCGACGGGCGGCGCGACCTCCTGGACGACGCCGGAGACGGCAGCGCCTACAGCAAGGTCCATGCGGTATACCATCCGCTGATGCGGACCGCGGCCGCCACTGTGGGGTTCGACGATTTCATGATCGTCGACCCTCGCACCGGCCGGCTGATCTACACCGTCGACAAGGACGCTGATTTCGCCACGTCGCTCCGGGCCGGTCCCTATCGGCAGTCCAGACTTGCCGCGGCGGCCGCCCGCTGCGCAACGGCGCCCGATCCGTCGGCCACGTGCCTCGAGGACTTCTCGCCCTACCTGCCGTCGGACGGCGTTCCCGAGGCCTTCATGGCCGCCCCGATCATCGACCAGGGTGTCGTGACGGGTGTGCTGGTCGCGGAACTGTCGGTCGACGAGATCGATGCCATCATCACCGGTGGTCGGCGCTGGCGCAACGAGGGGTTCGGTGCCACCGGCGAGGCGTACCTGGTCGGCCCGGATTTCCTGGTGCGGTCGAGCGGCCGCAATTTCTTCGAGAATCCCGCCACTTATTTTTCCGATCTGAAGGCCGGGGGTGCCCCCGACGAGGAACTGAGCGCCATAAAGCGATACGGTTCGCCCATTCTGCACCAGCGAGCCGACACGGCCGCGACCCGGGCGGCGATCGGCGGCGTCGAGGGTGTCGGCGAGGTCATCGGCTATCGTGGCGTTCCGACGCTGGCCTCCTGGGGGCCGATCCGAATTCCCGGGGTGAAGTGGGGGCTGGTCGCCAAGATCGACAGTTCGGAAGCGTTCGAGCCGGTGGACCGACTGGAACGCGACCTGTTGATCGTCGGGGCGATCGCCTTCCTCGTGGTGGTGGTGACGGGGGCCTGGCTTTCGCGCTCGCTCCTCGGCCCGTTGCGCGAACTCACCGCCGGCGTGCGCCGTTTCGCGGCCGGCGACCACGACGCGCATGTGCCGGTGCGGACGCGCGACGAGATCGGCCAGCTCTGTCTCGCCTTCAACGGCATGATCGACGACATCAACCAGAAGAACGTCGTCATCGAGACGAAGAACCGCGAGAACGAGGAACTCCTGCTCAACGTGCTGCCGGCGCCGATCGCCAACCGCCTGCGCGGGGGAGAGAAGGGCATCGCCGATGGCTTCGCCGAGGTCACGGTGGCCTTCGCCGACCTGGTGGGATTCACGGCGCTGTCGTCGGAGATGCCGCCAGCCGAGGTGGTCACCCTGCTCAACGGTCTGTTCACGCGCTTCGACGTCGCCGCGCAGGAACTCGGCATCGAGAAGATCAAGACGGTGGGCGATGCCTACATGGCGGTGTGCGGTCTGCCGATTCCGGTGCCCAACCATGCCGAGCGGATGGTGCGCATGGCCATCCGCATGGTGCACATCACGCGCGAGCACGCGATGGAGCATGGCGTGTCGATGAAGCTGCGCGTCGGAATCAACAGCGGGCCGGTCGTAGCCGGCGTCATCGGCAAGAGCAAGTACATCTACGACCTGTGGGGCGACACGGTGAACCTGGCGAGCCGCATGGAATCCGGAGGGATTCCCGACTCGGTGCAGGTCACGCGCCCGGTCTACGAGAAGCTCAAGGACCAGTTCGTCTTCGAGGCGCGCGGCGAGATCGAGGTCAAGGGCAAGGGCCACGTCGAGGCCTGGGTCCTGAGGCTCTGAAGCCCCGCCGAAAACGGCGCAGTTACTCTTTACTATAAATATGTTATATTATAACATAACATATACACCTCCCGTCATGTCGATCCAACGACGAGGTCTTACGTGGAAACGCAGAGCGACTTCTTCCATTCGATCTTTGCCGAGTGGCTGGACGATCCCGAGACGACGGTAGCTTGCGGGTCCTGGTCCGATGGCGCGGTTTCTGAACTGGTACCTGGAAGACGGGGTCGCCTGTTGCCGGCACGCTATGAGGGCTGCTTCGCTGGCGTGCGGGAGTTGCGCATGGACGATTCACCGCATCATCTACATGTGGATTTCGGGCGTGTTCATCAAGTTTGCTACACGGTCGCGCCGAGCGTGTGCTTCGGCTTCAAGCCATCCTTCGAGGCCCGATTTCTCACGACCGGTCCCGGCGGGGCGCCCACGGATCGGTGGTCCGTCGCACTCATGCATGGCCGCCCCTATGACGCCGGCGGACTCCGCTCGGCTGAGGTCAAACGCTTCTTCGAGCGGGCGCACGCGAATGCGCAGCTGCAGCCTTCCCTGATCGACATTCAGATCGAGCAGGATGTCCGCGAGAGCGAGGAGGGGCCGGGCCTGCTTGCCCTCCTGGGAACCGTGCTCTCGCGCCCTGCCTCCGATTGGAACACGCTGCTCGCGGCGATCAGGCCGCCTGCGTCGAGTGGCGCGGATCTTCATCTCGTCGCCCCGGTCTGCCTGCCCCTGCTCGAAGAAGCCCTCAATCTTCTCGATGCCTCCCTGGTGATCTATCGCGACCGAACCCTGATCGAGTTCAAGACGGAAGGCCTGGATGGCGTCCATCGTTACGAGGAACGGGGGCATGTGTCCTGGCAGATCGGCGCGTCCGACGACCATCACTGTCATCTGTCGCTGACATCCGTCGAGAGCGTTCTGTTCTCGGCTGAGCCGGTGCCGTGCCAAGGGGGAGGGTTGAACTATACGATCTGGTTTCTGGCCCCCGGCTCGACGGGAAATCCCTGGCGCCGCGACGGCTACTTTTCCGTCACGTTGAACAGCCCCTATCGGGGCACGCAACCTCGTCCCGAGGTCATCGAGCCGGTTCTCGATCTCTATCGTCGCTTTCGACACGAGCCAGGAGTACGGGCCGACGACACCTTTCTGCGTGTGATCGAAGAGGGGCTACCGGCACGCCCGTGGAAGGAAACAGCTCGTGCCTAGGCTCAGCAAAGGGGATGCCGGCCACATCGTCCGGGCGTTGCGTCATTTCCTCGGCCAGACCGAAGAACGACCCGATCCCGACCAACTGGCGAAGATCCTCCACCGTTTGACCCAGAGGGTGGATCAACCGAACCACGACTGGCGGGCGTTCGCACGCAGGGCTGACTCCTGGATCGAGCCGCCGGCGCAGCCTGGACAGATCAGCCGAGGCCGAAGCTCAGCTTGGTCGCGGTCACCAGGCCGGTGACGGCAATGCTGCACAGGATGAGGCCGAACACGCGGGTCACGATCTCGATGCCCGCCTTTCCGAGCAGGCGGAACACGGTGCCCGCGAGGGCGTAGACGGCGAAGAGCAGGCAGAGACAGAGCGCCAGGATCGCCGTCGTTATCACCTGTTCGCCGATCGACCGCACGTTGTTGTCGGTCAGCAGCACCACGGTGAGGATCGCGCCGGCGCCGGCGATGCCGGGAATGGCCAGAGGGAAGACCGCCCGCTGGAGCGGCGTCGCATCGGCAGGGACGTCCATGGCCTCCTCGGACACCTTGCCGAGCGCCATCTTGAGGCCGAACAGCAGCAGGATGAGCGATCCCGCAAGCTGGAACGAGGCCATGGGTATGTGGAGCGCCGCAAGGAGCGACCGCCCCAGCACGATGAAGAACAGCAGGATCAGGAACGCGACGCCCAAAGCGTAGGCCGCGACCAGCAGCGACTTCCGCCGGTCGAGGCCGGCCGTGACCATGAGGAAGAGGGGCACGGTAGCGAACGGATCGAGGATCACGAACAGGGTGACGAACTCGTAGAAGAAGTCGTGGAGAAAAACCGGACTCAAACGACGCTTCCCTGGCTGTTTATTCCTGCGGGAAGAGTGCCGGACCTGGTCGCTCGCGTAAACAGACCGCTCGCCCGGCCGCTACGTCATCCGCCTTGTGATGGGGTTGCCCCGTTTCCGGTCGAACGAGGAAGATCTTTCGACTGCTCGCTCGCGAGCAGGCCCGGCACCTTGGCGCGAATGGACCGCGTCTCCAGCCATTGCCGCGCCTTGTCCGGATCCGTGAACACGCGCATGGGCCGCCTGGCCGCCGCAATCATGCCGAGTAAGCGCGCAACCAGGTAATATTTGTTGGCCGGCAACACGACGGCAAGCGGGCCCATGGTTCCGGTGGCGTGGATCGCTCGCATGCGCACGCCCAGGCGGAGAAGTTCGGCCGGGCTCATCTGCGGGTCGCCCTGGCTCCCATCGAACAACTTCCGGTAGCCCACGGCCTCCGCGCCGACAATTGCGTCGAGCATGCGGTTCACGTCGTCCAGTGTGACATGGCCTTCGGCCTTTGCGGCGAAAAGCTTGAGTCTCGAGTCGATCGTCCAGTGCAGGGGCATGGCCGGCGGGTCCGCGGCTGTAGGGAAAAATCAGGAGAAGAGGGCGTCGACCTGCTCGAGGCGTGCTTCGGCCGGGAGGCAATGCGCGAAAGCAGGCGCCGGCTTTCTCCAGCGCCCGTGTCGTCTGCGGCGCGCGATCAACCCGGGTGATCGCCTCCGGTGCCGGCCTGGCGTCGTTTCAGCCTTCTTCATCCAACTACTTCCCAATGGCTGCGCATGCGCTCCATCGGGGCTCCCCTTCGACGGGCGACACGCGCCGGAAGCTCCGAAGCAAACAAATTGCATCGAAAATGATGAAAAATCCAGCCAATACTGCGGCAGGCCGGCGCGCGCGGTCTTCACCCGATGCGCGTCGTTTGCCGGGTACCGTCATCCACGGTATCAAACGCCGCGATGAACCAGGTAACGACCACTGGCAACGCGACCCTGATCGTCTATGACGGCAAGCCGCTGCTTGCCGCCGATCCGTGGTTCGGCGACGAGGATCCCGCCTATTTCGGAAGCTGGGTGCTCAGCCATCGCATTCCCAGGTCGCTCAAGGACGACATCCTGAAGTGCGAGTACATCTGGTTCTCGCACGGCCATCCGGATCACCTGAATCCGGTGACGATCGAACGCTTCAAGGGCCAGAAGATCCTGCTGCCCGATCACTTGAACGGTCGCATCCTGAAGGACCTGCAGCCGGGCGGCTACGATCTCACCGTGCTGCCCGATCGCAAGTGGGTGCAACTCGCCGACAAGGTGAAGGTCCAGTGCATCACCACCCGCATCCAGGATTCGATCCTGCTGATCGACTCGTGCGGCAGTCTCTTCATCAACACCAACGATGCCGGCACGCGCGACTGCACGCGCTACATCCGCAGCATCGCCTCGCGCTACGAACGCTCCTACCTGCTCGCCCTGTCGGGCTACGGCGACGCCGACATGATCAACTTCTTCGACGAGCAGGGGAATTTCCTGACGCCGCGCGCCGCGCGCAAGCCGTCGGTCGGGGGGCAGCTGACCAATCTCGCCAGGGCGGCGGGCGCCAGGACGGTGATCCCCTTCTCGGCCTTCCACCAGTATCAGCGCACGGACTCGATGTGGGCCGAGGCCTACACCACGCCGATGGATGCGTTCGAGAAGGGCCTGTCGCCGGACGTGGGATTCATCCCCGCCTTCTCGACGGTCGATTGCCGGGACGGCTCGTGGACGACCCATGCTCCGGAGGCGATCACCGTCGTTCCCAAGGCGCCGGAGGAGTTCGGCGACAACTGGTCCGATGCGCTGGAGGCCGCCGACCTCAAGGTCATCGAGGCCTATTTCGCGCGCAAGGATCCGGTGCAGGACTATTTCGGGTTCGTCAATTTCCGCGTCGGCGGGCGCGATCACGCGATCAGGATGCGCGGGCCCAGGGAGCGCGGCATCAGCTTCGCCGTGCCGCGCGGCAGCCTGATGACCTGCATCGACTACCGCATCTTCGACGATCTTCTGATCGGCAACTACATGAAGACCACCCTGCATGGCGGCGTGCGCTCGCTGCAGGAGGGCGGCTTCAACTATTACGTGGCGAAGTACGGCGACAACGGGCAGGCCGAGACCGATGCCGAGCTGCGGGCCTATCTGGCCGAATACCGGCGCCGGGCAGGCTTCGACTACATCGTGAGCGCGCTCGAGGACAAGTCGCGCGACTTCATCATGCGCTTCGCCGCGCAGGACTCCCGGCTCTACAAGCTCGCCAAGTCGATCTACATGAAGATGCGCTGAGGCCAATCCACCTCACCCTGAGAGGCTGGCCGGAAATGAAAGCAGTTGAAACAACGGGCTATGAACGGGCCCTGTGACCTCACCCTGAGGAGCATCGCGCAGCGATGCGTCTCGAAGGGTGGGAACGCGCACCTTGCCTGTTGCCCATCCTTCGAGACACGCCGCTTCGCGGCGCTCCTCAGGATGAGGTAAGTGCTTGAAT
>JBILYJ010000324.1:0-6006 GCA_044377795.1 Reyranella sp.
CCCTTACCGTCTTGGGCGAGCCGACCACCGAGCGGCGGCGCAGGGCCGGCAGCCAGCGTTCCGCGCCGGGCGCCTTCGCGGCTTCTGTCGCTTCCGAGACCGACGGAACCGGACCGGGATTTCCGAGCGTCCGCAGGCGCATCGCCCAGACCTCGCGGCTGCGCGACAGCAGATCGGCCTCCTCGTCGGTCTCCGCACAGAGCACCGAGATCGCCATCATCGGCACCGGCCTGGGATGTAGCGACGACGGCTTGAAGTGGGCGCGGTAGGCGCGTGTCACCCCGTCGCCGCCGTCGGGATTGATGAAGTGGGCGAAGCAGAACGGCAGGCCGAAATGGGCGGCCAGCGCCGCACTGTCGTCGCTCGATCCCAGCAGCCAGACGTCGGGCGCGGTCTCGCCGGTCGGCTGGGCCACCACGCCGGTGCCTTCGTGGTTCAGCGGCAGCGCGTCGTGCAGCCAGGCGACGAGGTCGCGCACCTGGTAGGGATACTTCTCGGCGTTGCTCCAGTTGGGCTTGCCGTCCGCCAGGATGCGCATCGTGTGCTGGTCGCTGCCAGGGGCACGGCCGATGCCGACATCGATGCGGCCGGGGAACAGCGTCTCCAGCATGCGGAAGTTTTCCGCCACCTTGTAGGCGCTGTAGTGCGGCAGCATCACGCCGCCCGATCCGACCCGGATGCGCCCGGTGAGACCCGCCACCCGCGTGATCAGCACCTCGGGCGTCGAGCCGGCCAGCGCCTCGCTGCTATGGTGCTCGGCCAGCCAGTAGCGTGTGTAGCCGAGCCGGTCGCAGAGCTGCGCCAGCTCCAGCGTGTCGCGCACGGCTTCGGCCGGCGTGCCACCCTTGCGGATCGGCGACTGGTCGAGAACGCTGAGGCGCAGCGACAAGGAAGTCAGAGGCCCTTCTTGCCCATCGCCAGGAACTTGTCCTGGCGGCGCGCGCGCAACGTGTCGGCGTCGAGCCTGGAGAGGTCGGCGATCGCCTCGGCCACGACCTTGCCCACGACGTCGATCGTCTCGGTGGCTGCGCGATGGGCGCCGCCCATCGGCTCGGGGATCACGTCGTCGATCACCTCGAGCTTCTTGAGATCGGCGGCCGTGACCTTCATCGCCTCGGCGGCGTCCTGGGCATTGGCGTTGTTGCGCCACAGGATCGAGGCGCAGCCTTCCGGCGTGATCACCGAATAGACCGAGTTCTCCAGCATGTAGACGCGGTCGGCCGAGGCGATGGCGAGCGCGCCGCCCGACCCGCCCTCGCCGATCACCACGCTGACCAGCGGCACGCCGAGCCCGAGGCAGGTCTCGATCGAGCTGGCGATCGCTTCCGCCTGGCCGCGCGCCTCGGCGTCGATGCCGGGATAGGCGCCGGGCGTGTCGACCAGGGTCAGCACCGGCAGCTTGAACCGGTCGGCCAGCCGCATCAGGCGCTGCGCCTTGCGATAGCCCTCGGGCCGCGCCATGCCGAAATTGTGCTTGATGCGCGAATCGGTGTCGTCGCCCTTCTGCTGGCCCAGCACGACGATGCTGCGGCCCTGCAGGCGGCCCATGCCGCCCACGATCGCGGCGTCCTCGCCGAAGGCACGGTCACCCGCGAGCGGCGTGTAGTCGGTGATCAGCCGGTCGATATACGCCTGGGCGTGCGGCCGTTCGGCATGGCGGGCGACCTGCACCCGCTGCCACGGCGTCAACTTGGCGTAGATCGCGCGGACCTGCTTGTTCGCCTTGTCCTGCAGACGCATGACTTCTTCGGCGATGTCGACATCGCCGGAGTTGGGCAGATGCCGAAGCTCGGCGATCTTGCCCTCCAGGTCCGCGATCGGCTTCTCGAAGTCGAGGTAAATCGTCATTGAGGGGAGGTGTCGCCCGGTCGCGGAATCCTGTCAACCGGCCGGCCGGCCCTTCCGGCGGGCCAGCGGATGATGGTCCTGGACCAGCGAGCGCAGCTTCTCGTCGAGCACGTGCGTATAGATCTGGGTGGTGGCGATATCTGCATGGCCCAGCATCAATTGGACGGAGCGCAGATCGGCGCCGCCGGCCAGCAGATGGCTGGCAAAGGCGTGGCGCAGCACATGCGGCGAGACCCGTGCCGGATCGATGCCGGCGCCCAGCGCCGCTTCCTTCAGGAGCTGTGCGAAACGCTGCCGCGTCAGGTGGCCGGTCCGGCCGCGCGAGGGGAACAGGAACCGCGAGGTCTCGCCCTCGGCGAGCTGGCTGCGGCGCATATGCAGCCACGCGACGATCGCCATCCGCGCCGGATCCGACAGCGGCACCAGCCGCTCCTTGTCGCCCTTGCCGCGGACCAGCAGCATCGAGGGGTCGCGTTCGACGGCAGACAAAGGAAGACTCACCAGCTCCGACACGCGCAGGCCGGCGGCGTAGAGGATTTCCAGCAGCGTCGCCATGCGGCCGCCATCCACGGCGTCCTTGGTACGCGCCGCCTCGATCAGCCGGTCGACCTCCTCACGCGACAGGACCTTGGGCAACGGCCGTCCGAGCCGCGGCGAGTCGAGCGTGCTCGCCGGATCGTCGTCGCGCAGGCGCTCGGCGAGCAGAAAACGGAAGAACTGCCGCATCACCGAGAGGCGCCGGGCCACCGTGCGCGGGGTCATCCCGACATAGTCCAGCGACTTCAGATAGGCGCGCAATGCCGTCGCGTCGGCCGTTACGGTGCTCTGCTTGCGACGCGCCAGGAAGCCCTGGAGGTCGGCCAGGTCGGCCGCGTAGGCGAGCAGCGTGTTCTTGGAGGCGCCGCGTTCGGCCTGCAACATCTCGAGGAAGGCCTCGACCTCGCGCACGTGCTTGAAGGCCGGCTTGCGCTTCATCGGCAGTGACTGCGACTAGCGCGCAAGGCGCTCATTGGGGACGGGAACCTCGAAGTGCCTGAGCGGCGGGCGCGGTTCCAAGACCGCGAGAGCCACCAGCCCGGCAATCACCAGGCCCAGGACGGCGGCGATGATCACAGGCCCGAGGCGCAGGGTTGGAATGCTGAATCGGTTTCTGGAACGGAACAGGGGCACGACGCCGCAAGGTACCTGCCCGCCGCGAAGGCGGCAATTGCCGAGAACGAAGACCGCCAGGAACGGGGCCGGTCGCTTGAAACCGGCGACATTATGGGCGACATCCTTATCCTGCAGCTCGACATGGACGCCTCTTCCCCCCTGTCCTTGCCGCGCACCGTGGCCCTCGTTGGGTTGATGGGCGCGGGCAAGAGCGCCATCGGCAAGCGACTGGCGGCAAGACTCGGCCTCCCGTTCGTCGATGCAGACGACGAGATCGAGCGCGCGGCCGGCTGCACGATCGCTGAATTCTTCGAGAGATATGGCGAGCAGGAATTCCGCGCCGGCGAGCGCCGCGTGATTGGCCGCCTGCTGGAGGAGACACCGCACGTCCTGTCGACCGGTGGCGGCGCCTACATGGATCCCGAGACACGCGCGCTGATGAAGACCCGCGCCCTGACGGTGTGGCTGCGCGCCGAACTCGACGTCCTGTTCGACCGGGTGAAGAAGCGGACGCACCGTCCGCTGCTCCGCCAGGGCGATCCGAAGGAAATTCTCGCGCACCTCATGCAGCAGCGCTACCCGATCTACGCAGAGGCCGACATCGTGGTCGATTCGACCGCCCAACCGGCCGAACGCACCACGGAGCAGGTACTCGAGGCGATCCGCGCCTATCTGCAGGCCCCGACACCAGGACAAACGACATGAGTTCGCCTCGCACCATCCGCGTCGACCTGGCCGGCCGCGCCTACGACATCGCGATCGGCCCCGGCCTGATCGACCGCGCAGGCGAGCTCGCGCGCCCGCTGCTGGCCGCGCCCCGCGTCACGATCGTGAGCGACGACACGGTGGCCCCGCTCTACGGCGCGCGCCTCGCCGCTTCGTTCGACAGGGCCGGCGTCGAGACCCGGACGGTGACCGTGCCCGCCGGCGAAAGCAGCAAGGATTTCGCGAACTTCGGCCGGCTGATGAACGAGCTGCTCGACCTGCGTCCCGATCGCAAGACGACCCTGGTAGCGCTGGGCGGCGGCGTCGTGGGCGATCTCACGGGTTTCGCCGCCGCGGTGCTGTTGCGCGGCGTCGACTTCATCCAGGTCCCGACGACCCTTCTGGCCCAGGTCGATTCCTCGGTCGGCGGCAAGACCGGCATCAATACCCGCCACGGCAAGAACCTGGTCGGCGCCTTCTACCAGCCGCGCCTCGTGCTGGCCGACACCACGGTGCTCGACACGCTGCCGCGTCGCGAATTGCTGGCGGGCTACGCCGAGGTCGCGAAATACGGGCTGATCGACGACCCCGATTTCTTCGCCTGGTGCGAGAAGAACGGCGAGGCCGTGCTGGCGGGCGATGCCGCGGCACGCACCTATGCGATCGAGCAGAGCTGTCTTTCCAAGGCGCGCATCGTGGCGGCCGACGAGCGCGAGACCACCGACCTGCGGGCCCTCCTCAACCTCGGCCACACGTTCGGCCACGCGCTGGAGGCCGAGACCGGCTTCGGCGGGGCGCTGTTGCATGGCGAGGCGGTCGGCGCGGGCATGGCGATGGCCTTCGACCTGTCGGCCCGGCTGGGCCTCTGCCCGGCCGTGGACGCGGAGCGCGTGCGCGGCCATCTCGGCGCCGTCGGCCTGCCGGTCCGGCTGCGCACGATCGGCGGTGACAACAGCCGCACCTGGAATTCAGCGAGGCTGATCGAGCACATGCGCGGCGACAAGAAGGCCGAGGGCGGCAAGCTCACCTTCGTGCTGGCCCGCGGCATCGGAAAATCCTTCGTCACCCGCGACGTCGACGAGGCGGGCCTGCGAGGCCTGCTCGACGACGCCATCGCGGCCTAGGCGCGGCATGGACGCCGAGCTGCATTTCGACATCCCGCTTTCCATCGCGATCCCGCTCGTGGTGGTCTGCCTGTTCCTGGCGGCGTACCTGTCGGCTGCGGAGACGGCGATCACGGGCGCCTCGCGGCCGCGCATGCACCGCCTCGCCCTGCAGGGCAATCCGAAGGCCGTCATCGTGAACGCGCTGCTCGACCGCAAGGACGAGACGGTGAGTGCCGTCCTGCTGGGCAACAACGTGGTCAACATCTTCTCCGCCTCGCTGTCGACGGCGGTGCTGACCGCTTTGTTCGGCGCGGCGGGCGTGGTCTACGCCACCCTGGTCATCGGCGTCCTGATCGTGATCTTCGCCGAGGTCATGCCCAAGACCTGGGCGCTCCTGCGGGCCGACCGGGTGGCGCTGGCGCTGGCCCCGTCGATCATGGTCACGTTGACCATCCTCGGCCCGATGGCGCGCGGCGTCGCGGCCACCTCGCGCTTCTTCCTCAGGCTGCTGAACGTGCGCACCGACCGCACGCCCGACGCCGAAGAGCAGAGCGAAGCGCTGCGCGGAGCCATCGAACTGCATGGCGAGGGCCAGAGCGGCGACAGCGCGCCCGCCGAGAAGGCGATGCTGCGCTCCGTGCTCGATCTCGGCGATCGCACGGTGGGCGATGTCATGACCCATCGCGGCAACGTCGTGCTGATCGACGCCGACCAGCCGACCGAGGCCATCGTCACGCAGATGCTGGCGGCGCCCTATACGCGCATCCCGCTCTATCGCGGCGAGGCCGACAATGTGGTGGGCATCATGCACGCCAAGGATCTCTTCCGCGCCGTCGAGGCGGCCGGCGGTCCGAAATCGGTGCAGATCGACTCGATCCTGACCCCGCCGTGGTTCATCCCGGAATCCACGGTCCTGTTCGACCAGCTCGAGGCGTTCCGCGCCCGGCACGAGCATTTCGCCCTGGTGGTCGACGAATATGGCGCGTTGCGCGGCATCGTGACGCTTGAGGACATCATCGAGGAGATTGTCGGCGACATCGAAGACGAGCATGACGCCATCCGCCGCGGCGTCGCCCGGCGCGACGACGGCAGCGTGGTCTGCCGGGGCGACGTGCCGATCCGCGACCTCAACCGCGAATTCGGCTGGGGCCTGCCCGAGAGCGTCGCCACCACCATCGCGGGGCTGGTGCTCCAC
>JBILYJ010000323.1:0-6006 GCA_044377795.1 Reyranella sp.
GTCGGCCGGCCACCAGTCCTGCGAATCGGTCATCAGGGCGCGCAGGTCGGCGATCAGGGCATCGAGGTCGAGGCTCTTGAACGCCTTGGCGTAGTCGAAGGCCTCGCCCATCGGATTGGACAGCGGGGAATGCTGGTGCAGGACCTGCAGGTCGAGCTGGTTGGGCCACCAGTCCCGGTTGGGCCGGCCTTTGGGTCCACCGCTGAAGGGGCACTTGCTTTCGGTCGTCATCGTCCATCCCTCGTGGTTGGCTTGTGTCTATAGTTTAGAACGATTCCAAACAACTCGTCACGTTCATTCTCGAACGGTGGGGCCGGGGGCGCCACCTGTGCTTTGGCATGGTTCTCGCCTCTGCGGCGGCAACGACCACAAGGAAAACAGGGACCTTTGTCATGATCTTCCGCAAAAAAGCCGTTCTGGGGACCGTCGCGCTGCTGGCGTCGCTGGCCGCGACCCCGGTGCTTGCGCAGGGCACGCTGCGCATCGGCATGACCGCCTCGGACATTCCGCTCACCACCGGCCAGACCGACCAGGGCGGCGAAGGCATGCGGTTCATGGGCTACACGGTCTATGACGCGCTGATCAATTGGGACCTGTCCTCGGCGGACAAGGCCTCGGTGCTGGTGCCCGGCCTCGCCACCTCGTGGAAGGTCGACGAAGCCGATCCGACGCGCTGGACCTTCACCCTGCGCGACGGCGTCAAGTTCCACGACGGCAGCGACTTCAAGGCCGATGCCGTGGTGTGGAACCTCGAGAAGATCCTGAACGACAAGTCCCCGCAATTCGATCCCAAGCAGGCCGCCCAGGGCCGCTCGCGCATTCCCGCCGTCGCCTCGTACAAGGCGATCGACGACAAGACCGTCGAGATCCGGACCAAGACGGCCGACGCCTTCCTGCCCTACCAGATCTCCTGGATCATGATGTCGAGCCCGGCGCAGTGGGAGAAGGTCGGCAAGGACTGGAACAAGTTCGCGCAGACGCCGTCGGGCACCGGCCCGTGGAAGGTGACGGCCTTCCAGCCGCAGACCCGCGCCGAGCTGTCGCCGAACAAGGACTATTGGGACAAGGCCCGCGTGCCGAAGCTCGACAAGATGGTGCTTCTGCCGATTCCCGAGCCCGCGACCCGCACGGCAGCGCTGCGCTCGGGCCAGGTCGACTGGATCGAGGCGCCCTCGCCCGACGCGATCGCCAGCCTGGAGAAGGCCGGCCTCAAGATCATCAGCAACGCCTATCCGCACAACTGGACCTGGCACCTCTCCTTCGCCGACGGCTCGCCGTGGAAGGACGTCCGCGTGCGCAAGGCGGCCAACCTCGCCGTCGACCGCGAGGGGCTGAAGGTGCTGCTGAAGGGCATGATGATCCCGGCCAAGGGCTTCCTGACGCCGGGCAGCCAGTGGTTCGGCAACCCGAGCTTCGACGTGAAGTTCGATCCGGAGGCGGCGAAGAAGCTGCTGGCCGAGGCCGGCTTCAGCAAGGCCAAGCCGGTCACGGCCAAGGTGCTGATCTCCAGCTCGGGTTCGGGCCAGATGCAGCCGCTGGCGATGAACGAGTACATCCAGCAGAACCTCGCCGACGTCGGCATCAAGATCGAGTTCGAGGTCGCCGAGTGGAACACGCTGATCAACCTGTGGCGGGCCGGCGCGAAGTCTGACCTGGGCAAGGGCGCCAGCGCGCTCAACTTCAGCTACTTCATCCAGGACCCGTTCACTGCCTTCATCCGCCACCTCGATTCGAAGCTGGTGGCGCCCAACGGCACCAACTGGGGTTTCTACCAGGACCCGGGCATGGACGTGCTGCTGGAGAAGGCGCGCACCACCTTCGACCAGAAGGCGCAGGACGAGGCGCTGAAGAAGGTCCACGAGAAGATCGTCGACGACGCGCTGTTCCTGTTCGTGACCCACGACGTCGCGCCGCGCGCCATGTCGCCCAAGGTGACGGGCTTCGTGCAGGCCCAGAACTGGTTCCAGGACTTCTCGCCGATCACGATGAAGTAGGAATGGATGGGGGGGGGGGCAGGCGGCCCCCTCCAAACCGAACCCTACTTCTTCTGGGCGCCCGGCAGGAAGTCGTCGAGCGGGACGCCGAAGCTGTTGAGCGCCCAGGAGACGAGATTGTACTGGCCCACCGTGAAGACGGCGTCCATGAGCTGCTCCGTCGAATAGGTCTTCGACAGGGTGGCCCAGGTCGCGTCGGAGGCGACCGAGTTCTCGAAGAGATCGTCGGCAAGCTGCATCAGCGCCGCCTCGTGCTCGCTCCAGCCCTTGGCCTTGGGCCCTTCCTTGAGGTTGGCGATGTCACCATCGGTGACGCCGCCCCGCTTGGCGATCAGCTCGTGCTGGGCGAATTCGTACTCGGCCTGGTTCAGCCAGCCGATGCGAAGGATCAGCAGCTCGCGATCGCGGAAGGGCAGGGTCTGCTTGGACAGGATGTGGCCGGCGAACGGCGTCCAGCGCTTCGTCAGCGCGGGGTGATTGGCCAACACCTTGAAGATGTTGAACACCTGGCCGTTCATGGCGTTCTTCTCGATGGCCTCCCGATCCTCCGCCTTCATGGTGGAGAGGTCACGCATCGGAATACGCTGCTTGCGCTTGATCACCGCTTTCCTCCTTGTCGGTTCCGATTGGACTAACGCTCCCTCAGGCGACCGACAAGGCGAAAGACACTATTTGGCGCGCAGGCTTTCGCGCGGCGGCTGGAGCTTCGCCGCAGCAAGCTTCGCCTGACCCGGCGTGTTGAACTGATGGCCTTCCAATTCGAAGAACGGACGGGTGAAGGCATGGAAGCGGAACGCGTTGCCTTCCTTGAGGACGACGCCGGCGGGCTTTCCCCAGATTTCGACGACGAAGGGCTCGGGCATGGCGCGGTCTCCTTCAGGCTGAAGTATCTGCGATCGGTTCCGACATGGTGTCGACATGGGAGAAGACAATGACCAGAAGTGTCGAAACAGCAGACGGTCACAGCAGAAGCTTCGCGTACGGCATCAATATGGCGGCAACGCTTTTCCCTGCTGGTGCAGCGGTCATCCTTGCTGAACAATGACACCACAATGTCACGCACCCTCACCCGCTCTCGCTTCATGGGAATCGCCGCCGGAGCCGGCCTGCTCGTTGCAGGCCACGCTGCCGCGCAGACGGGAGTCCGCATGCATCAGCGCAAGATTCCTTCATCGGGCGAGATGCTGCCGGTCGTCGGCGTCGGCACGTGGCGCACGTTCGACGTCGGCGCAAAGCCGGAGGATCGGGCACCGCTTGCAGAGGTGCTGCGGCTGCTGTTCGCGGCCGGCGGCTCGGTGATCGACACGTCGCCGATGTATGGGTCGGCCGAAGCCGTGGTCGGCGACCTTCTGTCCGCCGCCGCGGCCCGCTCCAAGGCCTTCATCGCCACCAAGGTCTGGACCACGGGCCGCGACACCGGCGTCGCGCAGATGCGCAAGTCGATGGGCCTGCTCAAGACCGACCGCATCGACCTGATGCAGATCCACAATCTCGTCGACTGGCGCGCCCATCTGCCGACCTTGCGCGCCTGGAAGGCCGAGGGCCGCATCCGCTATCTCGGCATCACCCACTATACGCAGAGCGCCCATGACGAGCTGGAAAGCGTGATGCGGTCGGAGAAGTGGGATTTCGTCCAGATCAACTACGCGCTCGACGATCGCGCCGTCGAACGCCGGCTCCTGCCGCTCGCCGCCGAGCGCGGCATCGCCGTGATCGTGAACCAGCCGTTCGGCGGCGGCGGTCTCCTGCGCAAGCTCCTGAGCCGCAAGCTGCCCGACTGGGCCGGCGAGATCGGCGTCACCAGCTGGGCGCAGCTCCTGCTCAAGTTCGTGCTGGCAAATCCCGCGGTCACCTGCGTCATCCCCGGCACCGGTAAACCCGACCACATGGCGGACAATCTCCAGGCGGGTTTCGGCGTCTATCCCGACGCCGCGCTGCTCAAAAAGATGATCGCCCAGGTCGCCGTCTAAAGCGGCAGCTCGGCCTCGATCCACGCCGTCGCCGAAGAATGCTTCGGCTGCCATCCCAGCTCGCTGCGCGCGCGCCGGGCCCGGACGCGACTGTTGGACCCGAACGTATAGGCGGCACTGTTCTCCCCGAGCTCCCGGGCCGCCTCCTCGAACGCCCAGGCCTGCGGCCCGTCCAGCTTGAGGCGTCGCGCGATTGCTGCGCAGATGTCCCGATAGGAGGCCTCGCCGTTCTCGGCGAAATAGAAGGCGCCGGCCGGAGCCTTTGCGAGAGCCAGGCGATAGAGGTCGGCCACATCCTCGACATGGACGTTCGACCAGACGTTCAGGCCCTTGCCGACATGGCGCACCACGCCCCAGGCCCTTGCCCGCCTCGCGAGGCCGGGAATCTGCGCGCTGTCGCGCGCCAGGCCAAGACCGTTGCCGTAGATCATGGTCGGACAGACGACGATGGAGCGGACGTCGCGGCGGCTCGCGTCGCGAATCGTCCGGTCGATGGCGACCCGTGCCTGCTTCCCCGGCACGGGGTCGACCGGCGTGTCCTCGTCGTAGATCTTGTCCGAGGCTGCATCGCCATGGGCGTCGTCGGCCACGATGCTGGAGCCACTGGTGTGAATGAACGGCTTGTTCGAGCCGGCGAGGCTCTCGAGGAACGCGTCGACGGCGCCCCGATGGTCGCTGCTGGCGGTGTTGATCACCGCACCGGCGCGCCGGGCCTCGGCTGCGAGAAGCGCGGCATCGTCGAGCCCGCCGATGACAGGCTCCACGCCGAAGGACGCAAGCCTGCGGCCCTTCTCCGCATCGCGCACGAGTCCCCGCAGGCTGTGGCCGTCGTCGAGCAGGCGGCGCGCGAGGGTGCCGCCGATATAGCCCGTGGCACCGGTCATGAAGATGTTCATGGTCAAGTCTCCTGGACTAGAGAGCGAGCGTCATCTGCGGCGACACCGTGCGCTCCTCGCGCTGGTGCAGGTTATGGAGGGAGACGCCGAGCAGGCGCACTTTCTTCTCCAGGGGAAAGATGGATCGCACCAGTTCGCGCGCCGTGCGTTCCAGGACCTCGCGGCTTTCGACGCTTTCCTCGAGCGTGCGGCTCCTCGTCACGATCCGGAAGTCGGCATACTTGATCTTCACGGTCACCGTGCGGCCGACGATGCCGGTGCGCTCGCAGTAGGACCAGACATCGCCCAGCACCGAGGCGACACCCTCTTCCACCGCCGCCGGCCGGTCGAGATCCTCCATGAAGGTCGTCTCCGAGCCGACCGACTTGCGCGGCCGGTTGGGGACGACGCGACGCTCGTCTTGGCCCCGCGCGATGGCATGATAGTAGGCGCCGGAGCGGCCGAAATAATGCTGCAGGAATTCCAGCGTCTGCGCCTTCAGGTCGGCGCCGGTATGGATTCCCAGACGATTCATCTTTTCCGCCGTCTTCGGTCCGACGCCATGAAAGCGGCCGACCGGCAGGCCTTCGACGAAGGCCGGCCCCTTTTCCGGCGGGATCACCGTCTGGCCGTCGGGCTTGCGATGGTCGGAGGCGAGCTTGGCCAGGAACTTGTTGTAGGAGATGCCGGCCGAGGCGGTGAGGCCCGTGCGTTCCAGGATGCGCGCCCGGATCTCGCGCGCGATCTCCGAGGCGAGCGGCATGCCCTTGAGGTTGGTCGTGACGTCGAGATAGGCCTCGTCGAGCGAGAGCGGCTCCACCAGCGGCGTGTAGTCGAGGAAGATCTCGCGGATCTGGCGCGACACTTCCTTGTAGACGTCGAAGCGCGGCTTCACGAAGTGCAGCTCCGGGCACAGGCGCTTGGCGGTGACTGAGGGCATGGCGGAGCGCACGCCGAACTTGCGCGCCTCGTAGCTGGCCGCCATCACGACGCCGCGCTGCCGGCCACCGACCGCGACCGGCCGGCCGCGCAGCGAAGGGTCGTCGCGTTGCTCCACGGACGCGAAGAAGGCGTCCATGTCGACGTGGATGATCTTGCGGATCTCGGCTTCCGCCATGGCCGCAGTATAGGCCCGTCGTGGACCGCGGTCCCCTGGGCGGGTGCCGC
>JBILYJ010000325.1:0-6002 GCA_044377795.1 Reyranella sp.
ACACCTACGACGACATCGTCGACGCCTGCTGCAACGCCTGGAATGGCCTCATCGCTGTTCCCGCGATCCTCGCTTCCATTACTCAACGAGCATGGGCCGTTGCGTCATGAGTTCTGTCCGTTGGTATGAGAAGTAAGCCATGAGCCGGCAGACCGCTGCACCGCGCGGCGATGCCAGCCTCAAATGATAAAGGAGGCTCCGCGGTGTGCAGGGCCTCCCTTCGCCGCCACGCCGTTGCCCGGCACCATTAAACTCATGGTTGCCGAGCATGGGGGCGGATCTTGCGCTCCTGTCCTAATCCGACGCTCGTCGTGCGTCGTCAGAACGGGAGCGATTCAAATCAACCTTCGGCTTCGCGCAGGTTCTCGGCCGACATCTTGCCGCTGCGCCGATCGGCGACGACATCGTAAGTGATCTTCTGACCTTCGTTCAACGTGCCGAGGCTCGAACGCTCGACGGCGCTGATGTGCACGAAGGTATCGGCACCGCCTTGATCGGGCTGGATGAAGCCGAAGCCTTTTTGGGAGTTAAACCACTTCACGGTTCCCGTCGTCATGGGAGACCCCTTTTCACTTGAATAGAAATGCGCTCCCGCCACGGCTGCAGGGCAGATACGGTTGGAGTGTCGAATTTGCGAATTGTCAGGATCAAACGCGGTGGAGCGGGCTGCCGGGCGTCGACCGGGGCGCGGACCAAATCAAATGTCCGTCTTTCGACGGCGGGTTTATGGCCTGTCCGCTACAGTAAGACAAGGCGCGCTGCGACTGTGCCCCGGACAGCCGACCAAAGGAATAGGGCGCAGGGCAACCTGAAAGGTTACCCGGCGCCCTTTGAAAGCGAGCGACTTCGGCTTGCCTTACATCTTGCCCTGATAGATCGCGATGATCTTGTCGAGCATGTCGATCGCCTCGGCGCGCGGGCGCTGGAAGGTGTTGCGGCCGATGATCGAGCCGTTGGCGCCGCCGTCGCGCAGGCTGCGGATTTCGGTGTAGAGGCCCTCGAGGTCCTTCGCCTCACCGCCCGAGAAGACGACGATGCGGCGGCCGTTGAAGGTCGCCTGCATGACGTGCTTGATGCGGGCCGCCATGGTCGAGATGTCGACGTTGGCCTTCTCGTAGGCGGCCTTCGCCTCGGGCTGCCACAGCACGTTGGTTGGCGGCTTCACCTTGATGATGTGGGCGCCGAGCAGGGCCGCGATGTGGGCGGCGTAGGCGCAGACGTCCAGCGCGGTCTCGCCGGCCTTGTCGAGCTTGCCGCCGCGCGGATAGGACCACATGACGACAGCGAGGCCGACCGCCTTGGCTTCCGCCGACAGTTCGCGGATCTCTTCCATCATCTCGTACTGGTCTTCGGCACCCGGGTAGATCGTGAAGCCGATCGCCGAGCAGCCCAGACGCAGCGCATCGGCCACGGTGGCCGTCACGGCCTGGTCCTTGTTGGTCGACAGCGAGTTGGCCGAGTTGCACTTGAGGATGGTCGGGATGGCGCCTGCGAAGGTGTCGGCGCCGGCCTCGAGCGGGCCAAGCGGGGCGGCGTAGGCGTTCAGGCCGGCGTCGATGGCCAGCTGGTAGTGGTAGTGGGGGTCGTAGGCGTCCGGGTTCGGCGCGAAGGAGCGGGCCGGGCCGTGCTCGAAGCCCTGGTCGACGGGAAGGATGACCATCTTGCCCGTGCCGCCCAGGCGGCCGTGCATCAGGATGCGGGCCAGATTGGCCTTGGTGCCGGGGCAATCGCTCTCGTAGTTGTCGAGGATCTTCTTGACGGTACGGGTGATCTTCACGGGCCAGCTCCCAAAGCGGTTCATTCGAGGGGAAACGGAGCCGGTGATAGCTGTGCCGGAGGGTCGGTTCAAGTCCCGGCAGGCCCCCGGGAGGGACGACTACCTGCCGCGTCATTGACCTCGGGGCGGGCGTGGGGACAGGCTATCACCCCCTCCGGGCCACGATGCGACTGGCGAAACGCAGAAAAAGGATAAGTCGGTGCCGTCTCCCCAATTGCCCGTGCGACCGGCGTCGTTCGCGGCGCGCCTGCCCTTCTTCTTCGGCTGGGTCATCATCGCGATCGCTTTCCTGACCGTCGCGGTGAGCGTGACCACCCGCACGGCCTTCTCGCTGATGTTCCCGCCGATCGTCGACGAATTCGGCTGGGATCGCGGCCTGGCGGCGGGCGCCTTCTCCTTCGGCTTCCTGGTGTCGGCCGTGATCAGTCCGGTCGTCGGCCGGACCATGGACCGGCGCGGGCCGCGCTTCCTGATCGAGATCGGAGTCGTGCTGACGGCGGCGGGCCTGCTGGGCGCCACCGTGATCGACTCGCCGTGGCAGCTCTACGCGACGCTCGGGGTCCTGGTGGGCGCCGGAGCGAATTGCATGAGCTTTTCCGTGCAGTCGCAGTATCTGCCCAACTGGTTCGTGCGCCGGCGTGCGCTGGCGACCGGCCTGGCCTTTTCCGGGGTGGGCGTCGGCGCGATCCTGATCCTGCCCTGGCTGCAGACGATCATCCTGAAGGACGGCTGGCGCAGCGCCTGCTGGGCACTCGGCCTGATGACCCTGTTCGTGCTGATGCCAATCAACCTGTTCGTCACCAAGCGGCCGCAGGATCTCGGCCTGCTGCCCGACGGGGCGAAGGAAGCGGGCACCGCGGCGGCCCGTCGTGCCGCGGCCATCGTCGATCCGCACTGGGTCGCCATCGAATGGACCGTCGCCCGGGCGATCCGCACGCAGCGCTTCTGGTGGCTCTGCATCGGCTTCTTCAGCACGGGCTATGCCTGGTACGCGGTACAGGTGCACCAGACCAAGTACCTGGTCGAGATCGGCTTCGGCCCGATGCAGGCGGCCTGGGCGCTGGGCCTCGTGGCGATGGTGGGCATCCCGGGCCAGATCCTGCTCGGCGCCCTGTCGGACCGGATCGGCCGCGAGATCGTCTGGACGATCGCCGGCTCGGGCTTCGTGATCTGCTATGCGGCGCTCCTCGCGCTCGGCGCCGGACCGTCGGAGCCGCTGCTCTATCTCATGGTCCTGTCACAGGGCGCGCTGGGCTATTCCTTCACCAGCCTGATGGGATCGGTGGTGGCCGAGATCTTCGAGGGCTCGCACTTCGGCTCGATCTTCAGCATCATCATGGTGTCGCTGCTGGCCGGCGGCGCCGCGGGCCCGTGGATTACCGGCGTCCTCTACGATTACGAGGGCGCCTATCGCCTGGCCTTCATCGTGGCACTGGGGTTCAGCGTCCTGGGCGCCGCCTCGATCTGGTTCGCGTCGCCCGGCAAGGTCCGCATGGTCGCCGGGCGTGCGAAGGTCTGAGGGCTATTCGTTCAAACCCTTGCCCGGATACGGATGCGTCGCGATCCAGTGCTTGGCGATATCGATGCGTTTGGTGACCCAGACGCCCTGGTGCTTCTGGACATAGTCGAGGAAGCGCCAGAGGCCGGCCATGCGGGCGGGGTGGCCGATCAGGCGCTGATGCAGGCCGACCGACATCATCTTGGGCTGCGTCGAGCCTTCCTTGTAGAGGACGTCGAAAGCGTCCTTCACCAGGTTGAACCACTGCTCGGAGTGGACCATGCCGGCGGCGTACTTGCCGTCGTTGTTGGTCAGCGAATAGGGGACGATGAGGTGCGGCTTGCCCTCGACCGTTTGCCAGAAGGGCAGTTCCTCGCCGTAATAGTCGCTGTCGTAGGTGAAGCCGCCTTCCTCGGTCAGCAGGCGGCGTGTGTTCACGCTGGGTCCATAGCGGCAGTACCAGCCGGCCGGCCGCTCGCCGACGGTCTGTTCGAGCGACTTGATGGCCTTCTGGATATGCTCGCGCTCCTCCGCTTCGGAAAGCTGGAAGTGGCGGACCCAGCGCCAGCCATGGCAGCAGACATCCCAGCCGGCGGCCCTGATCGCCTGTGCGGCGAGCGGATTGCGCTCCAGTGCCAGCGCGCAGCCGAACACGGTGAGCGGCATTCCGCGCTCCTGGAAGGCGCGGTGGATGCGCCAGAAGCCGACCCGGCTGCCATATTCGAACATGCCCTCGCCGGCGAGATCGCGGCCCTTAAGGCCGATCGAGGAGGTGCTCGATTCGGTGAGGCCGGTTTCGGTGTAGCCCTCGCCATCCTGGACCGACGGCTCGGAGCCTTCCTCGTAGTTGACGACGAAGTTGATCGCGAGGCGCGCGCCGCCGGGCCATTTCGGATCGGGCGGATTGGGGCCATAGCCGATCAGGTCGCGAGTCGGTTGCCAGCTCATGAAGGTCTCCTCACCAGTTCGGCGCCCATCTGACGGGCGATGTCGGCAATCTTGTCGTTCCAGGTGCGCATCGACAGCGTGCGCACGCCGGCACGCAGGCAGGCCAGCGCGTAGCCCGGCGCGTCGCCGCAATCGACGATCAGCGTGAAGGCCACGTCCGGGAACTCTTCGCGCGCGCGCTCCTGAAGGGCGCCGAGATATCCAGCGCCGTAGAACGAGGCGGCATCCTCAGGCGTCAGCAGCACCGGCGCCGTGCCCGAGGCGCGCGCCGCCAGCAGCGCTGCCTCGGTCTGCTTCCAGTCGCGTACCAGGATCACCGGATGGTCCATCGCCAACACAATACACGGTGCTACTCATTCAGGCCCTTGCCCGGATAGGGATGGGTCTTGATCCAGTGCCGGGCGATGTCGAGGCGGCGGGTCACCCAGACGCCTTCGTGCTTCTGGATGTGATCGAGCAGGCGCTGCAGTCCGACGGCGCGCGCGGGATGGCCGATCAGGCGCATATGCAGGCCAATCGACATCATCTTGGGCTGCGTCGCGCCCTCGCGGTACAGCATGTCGAAGGCGTCGCGCACGAAGGAAAACCACTGGTCCGATGTGCCGATCGACGCGCCGAACTGGCCGTCATTGTTGGTGACGGAGTAGGGCACGACGAGCTGCGGCTTGCCGTCGACGGTCAACCAGAAGGGCAGCTCCTCACCGTAATAGTCGCTGTCGTAGAGGAAGCCGCCTTCCTCGACGACGAGGCGGCGCGTATTCACGCCCGGTCCATAGCGGCAGTACCAGCCCAGCGGCCGCTCGCCGGTCATCTTCTGGATGGCGGCGATCGCCTTGCGGATATGGTCGCGCTCGGTCGCCTCGTCGAGCTCGTAATGCTTGATCCAGCGCCAGCCGTGCGAGCAGACGTCGAAGCCCGACTTGGCGATGGCGGCCGAGGCTTCGGGATTGCGTTCCATCGCCAGCCCGCAGCCGAAGATGGTCATCGGCAGGCCGCGTTCCTGGAAGAGCCGCATCAGCCGCCAGAAGCCGACGCGGCTGCCATATTCGAACAGGCCTTCGGCAGCGAGGTCACGACCCTGGATCGACTGTCCCATCCTGCTCGCGTCGCTGAGGCCGATCTCGGTGTGGCCTTCGCCGTCCTGGATGGAGGGCTCGGAGCCCTCCTCGTAATTCATGACGAAGTTCACGGCGATGCGCGCGCCGCCGGGCCATTTCGGGTCGGGCGGGTTGGCGCCGTAGCCGATGAAATCGCGGCGGACTTCGTAGGGCATCGTGTCAGCTCCGGATCAGGGAATGGGGATGGTGAAGGGCGTCACCGGCACGAACTCCTCGTCGCCCTTGCCGCCGTCGCGCCACATGAACACGGCGAAGCGGCCCGGCCGGTCGAGCACCGTGAGGCCGTGATGCCAGGTGTCGGGCCGATAGGTGACGCCCTGCTTGCCGGTGGCGATGAAGGCCTTCATGCCGCTCACGTCGGGACCGCCAGCAGCGGCATGCGGCGCCACGACGATCAACCAGCGCTCGACATCGAGGGGAACGAAGGTCTGGGAGGAAAACTCGTGACGTTCGAGATAGTCGCTGCGCAGCGGCCGGTCCGGCGTCTCGGCCTTCAGGCTGACCGAGAGGCTCGCATGCGCGGTCGGCCGCAGGTTGCCAAGCGCGTCTTCATAGTAGGTGCGGCCAGCGACGTCGGGCACGTCGATCACGTCGCCGAACGGGGCGAAGGCTTCCTTGGTGAGGGGCTGGGGGATCAGTTCCATTGGCGGGTCCTCGTCAG
>JBILYJ010000326.1:0-5984 GCA_044377795.1 Reyranella sp.
GCGGCCAACATGCGCGTCATCGACCCGCTGCTGGTCCAGCTCTCCGCCGCCTTCGGGGTCACCGTCGGCGCGGCCTCGATCGCCGCCACCGCCTTCCTGTTCGCCAACGGCGTCTTCGTGCTGGTCCATGGCCCGTTCGGCGACCGCTACGGCAAGATGCCCGTCGTCGCCATCGCCTGCATCGGGGCGGCCCTCTGCTGCATCCTGAGCGCCGTGTCGGCGTCGCTGGGCATGCTCACCCTGGCGCGCTTCCTGACGGGCGTTACCGGCTCGGCGATCATCCCGCTCGCCATCGCCTGGGTCGGCGACAATGTGGGCTACGAGAAGCGGCAGGCGACGCTGGCCCGTTTCCTCACCGGCCAGACGCTCGGCCTGATGACAGGATCGGCGCTGGGCGGGGCCCTCGGCGACTGGCTGGGCTGGCGCTCGGTCTTCTGGGTGCTGGCCGCGATCTACATCCTGGCCGGCGGCGCCCTGTTCGCGGTCATGCGCGCCCGGCCCGACATCGCCCGTCCGGGCGAGCGCGCGGCAGGCTCGATGATCGGCCAGATGGTCCGCGTCATCCGGCGGCCTTGGGCGCTCACGGTGATCCTGGTGGTGGCGTTGGAGGGCGGCGTCTTCTGGGGAGCCTTCACCTTCGTCGGCGCCGACCTGCACCAGCGCTTCGACCTGGGCTTCGCTGCCATTGGGCTCGCGGTTGCGGCCTTCGGCGCCGGCGGCTTCCTCTATGTGATGGTGGCGCACCATCTCGTGCGCATCCTGGGCGAGCGCGGCCTCTGCACCTGGGGCGGCACGGGGCTGGGCATCGCCTTCGCGGCCATGGCGCTGGCGCCGACCGCCGAGGTCGAGTTCGCCGCCATCGTCCTGTCGGGCGTGTCGTTCTACATGTTCCACAACACGCTGCAGACCAACGGCACACAGATGGCGCCGGAAGCCCGCGGCGCCGGCATGGCGTTGTTCGCACTCTGCCTGTTCCTGGGCCAGGCGATCGGCGTCCCCATCGCGGCGCCGATCGTCGATCGCTGGGGCGCGCCGCCCGTTTTCTGGGCGGCCGCCATCGTGCTGCCGCTGCTGGCCTTCTGGTTCTCCGCCGCGATCGGCCGGCGCGCTCAGTTGACCGGCGAAACCCGGAACTGATAGGGCGCCTCGAGCTCCTTGCACTCCTCAGGCGTGAGCGAGATCTCGGTCGACTTCGCGGCCGACGTCAGCTGGTCGAGATCGGTGGCGCCGATGATCGGCGAGCCCATGTAGGGCTTGTGCAACAGCCAGGCGAGCGCCGCCTGGGCCGGCGTGCAGCCCTTCCCGCTCGCGATCTTCTTCAACCGCTCGACGATCTCCCAGTCGCAGTCGCGGTAGGTGCCGTCCTTGACGACCGTATCGTTCTTCGCCCGCTCGGTGGTGCCGCCGCCGTCCTTGTTGCGGTTGCCGGCCAGGAAGCCGCGCGCCAGCGGCGAATAGGGGATGAGGCCCACGCCCTGCTCGTGGCAGAGCCGGTTCATTTCATGCTCTTCCTCGCGCTGGATCAGGTTGTAGAGGTTCTGCATGGCAATCGGCCGTGCGTAACCCTTCCAGTCGGCCATCATGACCATCTGCGCGAATTTGTAGGCCGGCATGGTCGAGCCGCCGATGTAGCGCACCTTGCCCGAGCGCACGATCTGGTCGAGTGAGTACATCGTCTCCTCGATCGGCGTGTGCGGATCGAGCCGATGGACCTGGTAGAGGTCGATATAGTCGGTCTGCAGGCGCTTGAGCTGGGCGTCGACCGAGGCCATCAGATGCTTGCGGCCGGTGCCGACATCGTTCTGGGTCTCGCTCATGCGGATGCCGACCTTGGTCGACAGCACGAAGTCCTCGCGCTTCGCCATCTTCATGAGCGTAGCGCCCATGATCTCCTCGGAACGGCCGAAATTATAGGTGTCGGCGGTATCGAAGAAGGTGATGCCGACGTCGAGCGCCCGCTTGAAATAGGCCGGCGCTTCCGACTCGTCGAACTTGCCCCAGCCGCGCCGGCCCTTGGCGCCCCAGGAATTCCCGCCGAGACAGATCCGGCTCACGATCAGGCCCGAGCGGCCGAGCGGTCCATACTTCATCGATATCCCCTCAAGAAGCTGCGGCACCGGTCGCTTCCGACCGATGCCGCATATCCACACTCCGCCTTTGTGCGGTCTCCTAGCCCAGCACTTCCTTGTTCACGCAGTTCGCCGCGTTCGGCTTTCCGTCGAACACGCTCAGGATGTTCTCGATGGCGGTGACGGCCATGCGGTCGCTCGCCTCCTTGGTGACACCCGCCATATGCGGGCTGAAGATCACGTTCTCCAGGGTGAACAGCTTGTTCGCCGGATCCGGCGGCTCCTTGTCGAGCACGTCGAGACCGGCGCCGCGCAGCTTGCCGGTGCTCAGCGCCTCGTACAGCGCATCCTCGTTGACGATGCCGCCGCGCGCGGTGTTCACCAGGAAGGCGCCGGGCTTCATGAGGCCCAGCGTCTCCTTGTTGAACAAGTTGATCGTCTCGGGCGCCTTGGGGCAGTGCACCGACACGAAGTCGACCTGGGGCAGGATCGCCTTGAGGTCGGTCACCTTGGTGGCGCCGGCCTTCTGGATGTCGGCCTCGGAGATGTTCGGATCGAGCACGAAGACGTCCATGTCGAAGGCGACGCAGCGCTTCACCGTGCGCGAGCCGATGCGGCCCATGCCGACGACCAGGATGGTCTTGCCCGAGAGATCGGCCGGCAGGTCGGAGAGGCGCTGGCCCCAGCCCTTCTCACGCACGAAACGGTCGTACTTCTTCACCAGGCGCGCCGAGGCCAGCAGCATGTACATCGCGTGCTCGGCCACGGAGACCGAATTGGCGATGCCGGTCGTCATGAGCGGGATCTTGCGCTTGTTCAGCGCCGGGATCTCGACCGCATCGAAGCCGACGCCGAGACGGGCCACCACCATCATGCCGGGTGCCGCGTCGAGTTCGGCCTGGCGGAAGGGCGTGGCACCGAGGGTCACGGCATTCGCGTCCGCGAGCTTCGGGTGCAGCGACGGCACCGTGTCGTCGGTCAGGATCTCGTAGTCGACGTCGTCGCGCGCCTTGAGGACGTCGATTCCCGCCTCCGGCATGCGGCCGACGATCAGCACCTTCTTGCGGTTCTTGCCTGTATTCGGGCCCGTATTCATCGTTTCCCCTGCGATCTTGTCATTCAACCGGGCGCGATCCTAAGGCCGGCCGGCGCGGGAGGCCAGAGCCCGCAACTAGGGCAGGTAGTTCAACGGCAGCCGCGTGGTGGACTTGATCTCCTCCATGGCGAACATCGAGGTCACGTCGGACAGCTCGATCTTGGCGATCAGGCGCTTGTAGAAGGCGTCGTAGGCCTCGATGTCGGGCAGGGCGAGCCGGATCAGGTAGTCGATTTCACCACTCATGCGATAGCAGTCCATGACCTCGGGGAACGAGGCGATGGCCTTGGCGAAACGGGTCAGCCACTGGGCACTGTGCTGTGCGGTGCGCACCGCCACGAAGACGGTGACGCCGGCATTGACCGCCTTGCGGTCGAGCAGCGCCACGCGCGACCGTACGATGCCCTCCTCCTGCAGCCGGTTGATGCGCCGCCAGCACGGCGTGGTCGACAGGCCGACGCGCTTGGCGACCTCGGCCAGCGGCATGTCGGCATTGTCCTGGAGGCAATCCAGAATCTTCTTGTCGAAGGAATCCAGTATGAATTTTCCGGCCATCGACCCTTCCGAGGAATGAGATGCTCAACTTTGGCGGCACTGACGCAAAGGTAGCAAGCTGTTTCCGGTCCCGGCCGGTACAATTCCTTCCATGATCCGCCGCTTCACCGAACATCCCGCCTCGGTCAACGAGACCTACTTCCAGCATATGGGCATGGCCTTCGGGTTCGGCGCCAGGATGCTGGTCGGCTCGCTTGCCTGTTTCGTTCACGGTTTCTTTCCGTGGCTGTGCCTGACCCGCGGAAGCGACACGGTCCGCACGCTCCATCACCGCATGGTGAGCCATCGCGTGGTGCGTCCGGCAAAGGACGCCGCGACGGCCGTCGCGGCGGGCGACTAGCCCCCGCTCTCCAGCTTTGCTGGTTTGCCCGTCGCGACGTTTTTCTTCGCAACGACTGCCCTCGCAGCGCTTCCGGCCGGCCAAGCAAATGGCCGTCCGTGAACCTTCGCCCCGCCCCGTCAGACCAGGCCTCGAATAATTTCTGCCGCGCCCCCTGTGGTGTGCGGCAATGGAGCCCTATGTCTTGGAATGAAGGCGGCCGGGACGCCCTCGATAGAAGCCGCAACCCCTCCCGACGTGTTACGTTTCATTTCCGGGGGAGCGAACAGAAGCGGAGGCTGTAATGGAAACACCCGTACGGATCAGCTACCAGGGCGGGACGCCGAGCGAGTCGTTGAACACTCTCATCTCCGAACATGTCGATACGCTCGAACGCCTCCATGGGCGGCTGACATCCTGCCAGGTGATCGTGCAGGTCCCGGAGCGCCATCACCGCACGAGCAACCTCTTCAGCGTCAACATCCACATTGCGCTGCCGGGCCACATCGACGTGAACATCGACCACATGTCGCACGACGATGAGCGATTCGCCGATCCGACCTTCGCAGTGAACGATGCGTTCCGGCGCGCCAAGCGCCAGATCAAGGAACGGGCGCGCAAGCAACGGGGCGAGGTGAAAAACCTGCACGAGCGGGTCGAGCGCACGCTCGACCGCGCGGAGGGCTAGCGCCGGCGCAGCACGCCTTTTTCGTCGAGTCTTTCGCGCAGGAGAAGGACTCGATCGCCGCCCCAGAAAATCTCGCCGTCGAGGACGAAGCTCGGGACCCCGAAGATTCCCGACGCTTCTGCCTCAGCGCGGAGCGCGTCGTGCCGGGCTCCCCCTTCGCCTTCGAGAAAGGCGGCGAAGCCGGCGGGAGCGCCCGACTGTTCGAGCGCCGCGCTGACGGCCTCGATGCTTTCCGGATCGAGATCGCGTCGCCAGAAACGCTCGAAGGCGAGATCGTTGTAGGCGCGGAAGACGCCGTACTGCTGGGCGTAGAGCATGCCGGCGTTGATCGCCCGGGCGTCGTAGATCTTCTTAGGCCCCATCAGGGTCAGGCCCTGCTTGTTGGCGAAGCGGCGGGCGTCCATGTAGGCATAGCGCACGCGCCGCCAGTGATGCGGATCGCGTTGCTCTACCGAGCCCTGGAACGAGGCGATGTCGAGCGTGTAGGGTCGCCACTCGAGGTCGATCTCGTGGTCGGCCTCCAGCTCGTAGGCCCATGCCTTCGCAACGAAGGCGTAGGGACTCACATAATCGCTCCAGAGGATGACCTTGGCGCGAACGGTCACGGTGTGCGCCTCTCCCGCCGCCACAGCCACCAGAAGGCGCCGCCGACTGCGACGACCAGCAACGTGCCGACCAGCAGCAGCATGGCCGAATCCTGGATCCACGCCACGGCCGGCACCGACAAAGCGAGGAACAGGCCGACCAGGCAGATGCGCCAGACCCGTGCGTGAACGCCCGCCACGAAAGTGCCGAGCGCCAGCAGGATCAAAAGCGCGAGGCTGGTCGCATTGTCGTTCACCACGCCGCGCACCTCAGGCAGGAACATCAGCCACATCGCCGCCAGGAAGGCGAGCCAGTGGAGCGCTTGCGTCACGATGAGGCGCAGGTGATCGGCCGTCTTGTCGATTTCCCGCCACCCCGACATCACGCAGGCGAGGCCGTAGATCGGCGCCAGCACCATCCAGTAGGCGTAGGTCGTGGGCCCGCGAAACCCGGTCAGGATGACGCCGCCGACAGCCAGCGCCAGCATCGCCACATAGGGCAGCTCCCGCACCAGCCAGTGCCGGCTGGCGCCGTCGCCGGCGGTGTTCAACGCGGATCCTTCGCCAGCCGCGTCTCGACCACGCGCGCCCACAGGGTCGAGCCCAGGGTGAGCGCCTCGTCGTTGAAGTCGTAGCTGGGATTGTGGACCTCGCAGCCGCCCTCGCCGCCGCC
>JBILYJ010000327.1:0-5971 GCA_044377795.1 Reyranella sp.
ATGTCGGCAGCGGCAATCGTCTTGTTCGCGGCACCGATGGCCGTCCACGGCCTGCGGGCGTCGGGGAAATAAGCGTCCTTCACGACATCGTAGACGCCGATGCGGGTGTTCGTGGCGGCACCGGTGGCCAGCCGGTCGATCCAGGAGACCGCAAGCCCGGCGGCCTGGTCCAACCAGCGGGCGCCGGTACGGACCCACCACGGCCGCGCCATTGCGAGATTGCCTGCCAGCAGGCCGCCGAGGGCATCGGCGCTGGCGATCGAGAAGATGTAGTAGACGTCGGACGCCTGCCAATCGATCGCCGCACCCGCGTTGCTACTCTTCCTGACCGTGCGGGTGAGCGTGCGTGGTGGCCCGATGGTGAGCGTCCCGGTGCAGAACTCCCACCTGGTCTTGGCGAGGTTCGAAACGAAGTAGGCAACCGTGTCGCCGTTGGCAAAATCCTGCGCGAAAGTGCGCGAGTAGCCCACGGCGCCGACAAGCGTGTAGCTGCCGGTCCCCGTGGTCGACGAGGACTCCATGACTGAATCGGCAAACATCGGTGCCTCAGAGTTTTTCGAGGAGAGTGAAGGTAAATCCCCACATCATCCGGCCGTTCATGAACAGCGGCCGTGGGGTGAAGTCATGGCTGCCCTGTATCAGCAGGCCCTGCATCGACCAGGTATGGAAGCGTTCGACCTCGCCCGGGTCTATGCAGCAGATCAGGTCGCCGGCGAGCCCGCGCAGGCGGGCGAACTGCATCGCGCCCTCATGAGCCTCGTCCTGGTCCATGGCGCCGAACGGCAGCACGAAACGCCGCTTCCGATAGGGCCGGGGATCGGTAAAGGTCTGGCCGTAGGGCGTCGGCTCCTGGACATCGTCCGGTACCCAGCCGACCGCGCCGCCGAGATCGCAATTGAGCGATGGCTGGAAGGCGACACCCAGCACTAGGCGCCCGGCTTCGAGCCAGGTCGTGGTCGGCGCAGGGTCGGCGAGTTCGATGCGCCACCAGCGATGATCGCCGCTGGAAGTCCAGCGGACGAGGGCGAGATGGTGCGCCCAGGCCGCGTCCGTGGGCTTCACGCCCCCCGCCCACACGCTCTGCCAACCGGTGTCCGACGCCGCCGTGCCCCCGACGTCGGCCAGGGCCGCGTAACCCCTCACCCTCCACAGGCCGGCGCCGCTCAGATTATGGCCGACGAGGGCGGCCGCGTTGCAGCCCAGGCCCGACGCCAGGGTGATGTCGATGTATTGCCCGGCGGTCGAGGTCGAGCGCCACTTCCTGGTCGGCTCGGGGCTCAGCAGATTGGACGCCGGCAGCGTCGTCACCGCGCTGCTGGCCACCAGGGTGGCAAGGTCGCTGTCGCGCGGCGACAGCAGCAGGACGCGCTCGGCCGTGCCGGTGGGCATGGCATAAGGCGCCACGGCGATCGGCAGCGCACCGTGGGGATACGGGAATGCCATGGGCCGCGTCAATCTTCGGCGGGATCCAGCGCCGCTGGGAAGGATGCATCGGCGCTATCCAGTCGCGGGAGCGCCGCCAGGCTTTCCGCGTGCATCTCATAGGCCGGATGGTCCAGCACGCCGGCCGGGAGGATGAAGACGCCGCCCTGCCGCTCGATGGGCTCCAGTGCATACGGCGGCGACGCCGGACCGCGCACATGGGCTGCCTCGTCGGCGGTGAGGACGATGAACACCGGCATCAGACGTTTGCTCCCACGGCAGTGGCCCACGCCTGCACGGCGTTGTACTGCGCCAACTCCTGCGCCGCGCTGAGGGTGGCGCCCACCGCCATGAAGCCGATCGAAGTGGCGCGGGGCGCCGTAAAGACGCCCGCGTTGTTGTATCCACCGACAAAGATCGGGACGACGGGCAGACTAGCCGAGCCGAACGCCGTCGGAGCGACGGTCTGCACCAGGGCAACCCCGTTCTTGTAGCCGTAGCTGTTGGCACCAGACGCTGCATCGCGCGAGCCGGCCGTGTAGCCGGCGCTGGTCGCCGCGGGGAGCGTGTAGGTGCCGGAAGAGGAGTTGGCGTCGAGATAGGCCACGCTGCCATTGCGCGGACGCACGCGGAGGTTTCTGTTCGAGCTCGAGACGGCACCTGCCGCGTACGTGTTGCCCGACAGATTGTCGCGCAGATAGACCGCGAGACGAATATTGTGCGTGCTGGCCGCGATCTTGTGCGTCGAGGGAATGAATCCGGTGTTGAGATATCTGGATGTGCCGTCGGTCGCAAAATGCCGGCGTGCCGTGAAGGCCGGTGCGTTGACCAGCGTTACGGTGCGCCGCTGCTTGAGCGACACGGTCGCCTGGATCAGGTTCTCACCCCAGAACGGCCAGTAGTCGTCGGTCAGCGCCCAGGCATCGCTCGCCTTCTCGTCCGACACGAAGCGCGACGCGATGGACAGGATGGCAACGGAGACGCTGCCGCCGGCGGCGATGATGGTGTCGCGCCACGACAGTACGTCCGCATCCACCTGCCTCATGACGCCGAGGCGGCGGGCAATCGAACTCACCGTGGCCCCCCGCCTAGTAATTCTGCGCGACGATCGACATCAGCCACGTCGTGCCGCCGTCGAAGGTCACGAAGTTGAGCAGATCGCGTGTGCCGTCGGTGCTGGACGGCGTGTAGGTGCCGTTCAAGGCGGTGACGCTGCCTGGCATCGTCACGGTGCGGGCAGTGCCGTCCGCTGTAAATTCCACGGTGAAACTCGAGGCGAAGCCTGCCAGCGCGTTGGCGATGGTGATCGCCGTCACGTCGGCGTTGAGCGCGACCTTGTGCACGGTGCCCAGCAGAAGATCGAGGGTGAGCGCGCCTGCGGAGATGGTCGGCGCGGCGACCGCTTCGAGAGAACCCAGGAGGGTGAGCACGGCTGCCGGCGCCACGAGCGAGATCGTCTTGGTGCCAGCCGAGAAGGACACGGCGGCACCGGTGCTGGATTTGAGGGGGGCGGCGCGCGTGATGCTACCGGCGCCGGCGCTGGCGTAGGTGCAGAGCGCGATCTCCCATTCGGCAGCCGTCGAATGCTCGATCAGGCCCCAGAAGGTATCGCCGTTGGCGAAGCCGGCGCCGGACAGGGACAACATCTTCGATGTGGCCCCCGCGAGCGTGAGTGCGCCCGTTCCGGTGCTGGTCGTCGTCTCCTGCACGCGGTCGAGTATCCTGTGCGCCATCCGCTATCCCCATAGATCGAGCGCGACAGACTTCGACGAGGCGAAGCTCATGCCGACACAAATGAACTTGCGTGCGCCGGCCCAGCCGTAGCGCGTAAAGCCGTAGATCTGGATCACCTTGCCCAGCAGGTTGGCGAAGGGATCGCAGGGCACCGTGACCCGCCACCGCTCGCGCCGGATTCCCATCACCCGCTGCTGCCGCACGGCCTCGGCATGTGCTGACGCCTCCAGCGAGAAGCCGCCGCTCACATAGACCGCGGCCGCCGTGGGCCAGAGGCTGGCCTGGAAGCCGTCGGACGAGCTGGCAAAGCGTTCGGTGCCCCGATAGAGGAGCGCGGCTGCCGCATCGACCGAGCCTGCCAGCCGGCTGGGGTCCTGCGGCGTGTAATTGCGCTGCCAACCAACATAGGTCGCCCGACGGGGCGCCTGGTAGGTCTGCATCATCTGCGGCTCGGAGGAGCCGAAGTCCTGCGGGTAGTCGATGGTCAGCACCGGCGACCGCGTCGGCTCTTCCAGGAAGCCCAGGGCGAGCAGGCCGTTTGCCCGTACAGCCCACCACCCCAGGCATCCGGCCATGACCTCGGTCAGGGCCTCGGCCTTGGTGATCGCGTCCTTGAAGTAAAAGCCCACCGTGCCGGGCTGTTCCTGTTCCATATAGTTCAGGGCCGCGAAGTCGATCTGGGCATCGGAGAACGTGATCGTGCCGCGACCGGTGGCGATGCGTCGGGCGACCTGGCCGCGCGTAAAAGGATAGGTCTGGCCGTTGATGGTGTCGTTGTCGCCGTGGAGGTCGACGGTCAGCGTATAAACCACCGCCGAGCCCAGCCGGATCAGGCCCAGAGCAAGGCAGCTGGCATACTTCGAGGCGGGCACGCTCGCCGCCGCCAGCGCCGTCCAGTCCGCATAGTCGGCATCGAAGGCAAGAGGCACGCCGCCATCCCGCACGGCGTCCACCGCCAGGATCGAACTGCAGGACAGCTGGAAGATCAGCAGCGCGGCACTGACCTGCGTCGGCTCGCAGTTGTAGACCGGGCCCACCGCATAGGGCTTCATCTGCCCGGCAATGGAAGCATCGCCATCGGCGCCGCCGGTGCCGCCGTAGCGCAGGCCGTGCAGTTCGGCGGCGGCCAGTTGCCAGCCGAGGTCGCGCAGCCTGATCTCCTTGCGGCGCTGGTCGTAGAGCAGGCCGTTGGTCGTCAGCCGGCCCACCACCTCGAAGGTCGAGAACGCCGCCAGCGGGTTGCCGCGCAGGATATCGAGGCTGGCGCCGTCCCAGGCGAGCTGGGTCAACCCGTCCAGCTCGCCGTCCGGGTCGATCAGGGTGATCGCGCCGACACCGCCCTTGCCGCTGGGCGAGGGTTCTATGCCGTCGAACAGGCTGATGCCGTAGTTGATGGGGCCGTTCAGCTTGCCGGGGACGTAGGTATTGGCCGGCGTATCGTCCGGCGCCGTCGATCGGCCGAGCGAGGCCGCCGGATAGATCGCGACGCGGGCTCCGGGCCACTCGACCTGAAACGGCGTTGGCCAATCGATCATGCCCGAGGGATAGGGACCGCCGCCGGACAGCACGATATTGGTGCCGGGATCGGCTGGCGCGGCTCGCAGCAGGTAGGACAGCCCACGCGCCGACTGCAGGTCGACGGCATCGGCGCCGACATCGACCGGGAACTGCGCCAGCGCGGGATAGTCGACCGTGCCCGATGGACCGGGGAAGCCCGTCAGGTAGATCGTGCTGGCCATGTGGCCGTCCCTCTCAGCCGTTCACCGCGCGGCGCAGCAGCAAGTCGTTGGTCTCGGAGAGCTTCGCCATCAGGGCCGCAATCTGCCGGCTCTGCTCGGAGACGACGGACTGAAGCTGGGCCGCCTGGGCGACGGCCGCCTGCGGGGCGCCGTTGTTATCGTTCGGCGCCGAGCTGGTCGTGCTGCCGCCGCCGGTGATCTGCAACTGGATGGTGAGCAGGTCATCGAGAATTTGCTGTTTGAGGGCCTCGTAGTCCGGGCCGCTCGCATAGTAGGACTGGGCCGCCTGCGCGAAGGTCGTGCCTTCGGCCGCTACGCGCGCGATGGCGCTGCTGTCGCCCGAACGGGCCTGCGCGACGGTGGCCTGGTAGGCCGCCCTCATGCCCGTCAGCATGGTGGTGGGCGAGAGGTTGGCGAGGTCGCCCAGGCTGAGACGCCGGATCGCGTCCTCCAGCTGCGAGATCGCACCGCCGTAAAGTTGCTCTTTGAGCGCGGCTTCGCGGCGCAGCAGGGCCTCGGCGATACGGGCCTGGTCGACGATCACGTCGGTGTGCTGCTTGATGTAATCGATATTCGCCAGGATCGACTGCTTCTCGTCTTCCCAGGCGCGCAGACCGGCCGCGACCGGATCGATCAGGTTGTCGACATAGTCCTCGCCGAGGCGTTCGGTGGCCTTCTTCTGCTCGGCCTCGATCGGCGCCAGGGCGAGCCCGAGCCTGGTCGCCTTGTCGGTCATGTCGCCGAACTGCTTCTCGAGCTCGCGGAACTGCGTCCGGACAGTCAGCGCGCCCTTGCCGAGCCGCTCATAGACGTCATCGACGAAGACGATGCTTTCGGCGGTCTCCTTGATGCCCATGGAAGCGGCGCGCATCGCCTCGAGCGCGGTCTTCATCGTCGACGAGATCTCGCCGACGGCGCCGGACAGGATGGACCGGATCGCCACCTGAGCTGCGCCGGTGTCCATCATGTCGTCCATGTTCATGCGCCAGGCTTCCTGGTTCCCCGTCTCCGGGTCGACGAGGTGCGTGGCGTTGCTGGTATAGCTCCAGTCCTTGCCCTGGGCGGTCCATGACGAG
>JBILYJ010000328.1:0-5970 GCA_044377795.1 Reyranella sp.
CGGCCGAGCTTCGAGCCGGTGCCGATCGCCATCGTCGACTTCAAGGGCGACGCGGTGGGCGCCCAGATGGCGGGCGTGATCCGTAACAACCTGCAGAATTCCGGCCTGTTCCGGGTGATTCCATCCAGCGCCTATATCCAGAAGGACGTCGACGCCACCTCGCCGCCGCGCTTCCCGGACTGGCGCAGCGTCGGCGCGGCCGGCCTCGTCGTCGGCCAGGTCACCTCGGTGGGCGGCAGCATCAAGGTCGACTTCCGGTTGTGGGACGTCGTCACGAGCCAGCAGGCCACCGGCCTGTCCTTCACCAGTCAGCCTAGCAACTGGCGGCGCCTCGCCCACATCATCTCCGACGCGATCTACAAGCGCGTGACCGGCGAGGAGGGCTATTT
This sequence comes from Reyranella sp., assembly GCA_044377795.1. Classification (GTDB taxonomy): domain Bacteria; phylum Pseudomonadota; class Alphaproteobacteria; order Reyranellales; family Reyranellaceae; genus Reyranella. The sequence continues at coordinate 390 of JBILYJ010000328.1, forward strand.
CGACACCCGCGTCGCCTACGTTTCCGAGACCGGCCCGGGCAACAACCGGACCAAGCGGATCGCCGTCATGGACCAGGACGGCGCCAACAACCGTTACCTGACCGACGGCAAGACCATCGCTCTCACACCGCGCTTCTCGCCGACGCTGCAGGAAATCGTCTACATGGCCTATGGCGAGAACAACGGGCCGCCGCGCGTCTACCTGCAGAATGTCGACAGCGGTCGCCGCGAGTTGCTCGGCAACTTCCCGGGCATGAGCTTCGCGCCGCGCTTCTCGCCGGACGGCACCAAGGTCGTCATGAGCATCGCGGAGAACGGCCGCACCAACATCTACGAGATGGATGTGCGCGGCCGGCAGCTCCGCCGCCTGACCAACTCGCCGGCCATCGATACATCGCCGTGCTTCTCGGCCGACGGATCGCAGATCGTGTTCAACTCGGACCGCGGCGGCGCCCAGCAGCTCTACGTGATGAGTGCCGGCGGGGGCGGGGAGCGGCGCATCAGCTTCGGTGACGGACGCTACGCAACGCCGGTCTGGTCGCCGCGCGGGGACTTCATCGCCTTCACCAAGATCGGATCGGGCGGCTTCGGCATCGGCGTGATGCGCTCGGACGGCAGCGGCGAACGCATGCTCGCGAGCGGCTTCCTCGTCGAAGGCCCGACCTGGGCGCCCAATGGACGCGTGCTGATGTTCTTCCGGCAGCAGCCCAGCTCGGGTGGCCGCGCCGGTGCGGCCTCGCTGCACCAGATCGACATCACCGGTCGCTTCGAGCGGCAGGTCCCGACGCCGACCGATGCTTCGGATCCGGCCTGGTCGCCCTTGATTCCGCAGTAGCGAAATATATGATCATTTCTGTCGACCCGTGCGTACCCCTCGCCCGGGTCGATTCCGTCAGGGAGTGGATCGAAAAATGAGCATGATCAAGGCTTTGTCGGCCCTTGCGGCGATGTTCCTCATCGCAGCCTGCAGCAACAACGACACGCAGACGGCCTCTGCGGCCTCCACATCCGTGACGCCCGGATCGGTCGGTGACTTCCGGCAGAACGTCGGCGACCGCGTCTTCTTCGACACCGATGCCTCTACCGTGCGAGAGGACGGCCGCCAGACCCTGAACCGCCAGGCCGAGTGGCTGAAGAAGTACGGCAATTATCAGATCACCATCGAAGGCCACTGCGACGAGCGTGGCACGCGCGAGTACAACCTGGCACTGGGTGAGCGCCGCGCCAATGCCGCGCGCCAGTACCTGATCGCGCAGGGCATTCCCGCGTCGCGTCTCAAGACCGTCAGCTACGGCAAGGAGCGTCCCGATCCGGTCGGCTCCGACGAAGCGGCCTGGTCGCGCAACCGCCGCGCCGTGACGGCCCTGGAGTAGAATTGTCTCGAACGAGGCGAGTGCAGGAAACGCCGGTCGTCATGCGACCGGCGTTTTCATTTGGAGACAGGACGGCCATGCCTGAAAATGGCCGCGTTTGATGTGAACAAAGCTTGACCATGAAGTTCCTCCCGTCCCGGCTCGTCCTCCTCGTTGCCCTCGCCTTGCCCACGGCGGCCGTGGCGCAGCGCGGGGGAGACGCGGTCTACCTCGAAGACCGGTTCAATCAGCTCCAGCAGTCTCTCACCAACCTGACCGGCCAACTCGAGCAGCTGCAGAATCGCAATGCGAAGCTGCAGCAGCAGATGGAGAAGATGCAGGCCGACTACGAGTACCGGATCGAGCAGCTGGAGAAGGGCGGGGGTGCCCGCCCTGGGGGAGCCGCGCCGCGTCCGGGCGCGCAGGCCGCCGCTCCGGCAGCGCCTTCGACGCCGACGCCAGGCCCGGCGCCGGCTGGTGCCACGCCCGAGCAGCTCTACGACGACTCCGTCAAGAAGCTCCAGGACGGCGACTACGCCGGCGCCGAGCGCGGCTTCAAGACCTTCATTCAGCGCAGTCCGCAGAACAAGCTGGCCGGCAACGCGCAATACTGGCTGGGCGAGACCTATTACGCGCGTCGCGACTACAACAATGCCCTCACGGCCTTTGCCGAGGGCTACAAGGTCTACAAGACGAGCCCGAAAGGGCCCGACAATCTCCTGAAGCTCGGCATCACGATGGCCTTGATGGGCCGCAAGCCCGATGCCTGCGCGGTCTTCGCGCGGTTCAACCAGGACTATCCGCGGGCGACCGACCTGCAGAAGCGGCGGATCGACCAGGAGCGGCAGAAGAACGGGTGCGGGTGAGCGATCCCGCCGTGCCGCATCCCGTCGATGGAGCGGCCTTCGCGCGCCTGATGGCGCCGTTCGGACCTTTCGAGGCACGTCCCGAGCTGGCTGTCGCCGTTTCCGGCGGCCGCGACTCGCTCAGCCTCACCCTGCTGGCGCACGAATGGTCGGCGAGGCAGGGCGGCCGGGTTCTGGCACTGATCGTGGATCACGGCCTGCGACCGGAGGCGGCGCGGGAAGCCTCGTTGACGGCGGACCTGCTGCAAGTCCGCGGGATCAAGAGCCTCGTCCTGCGCTGGGCTGGGGCCAAGCCGCAGGCCGGCCTCCAGGAAGCGGCGCGCGCCGCCCGTTACCGGCTGCTGCGCGACGTCTGCCGCGAGCGCGGCATTCTCCACCTTCTGGTAGCTCACCATGCCGACGACCAGGCCGAGACGATTGCGATGCGCGCGGCGCGCGCCAGCGGTCCGGACGGCCTGGCCGGCATGGCGGCCCTCGTCGAGTGGCCCGAGGTTCGCCTCCTGCGGCCGCTGCTCTCGGTGCCGCGGGCACGCCTGTCGGCAACGCTCGTGTCGCGCGGCGTCACCTGGATCGACGATCCCTCCAATATCGATCCGCGCTTCGAGCGGGCTCGCCTGCGCCTCGCGGGGGCGATCGAGGCCGGACCGCCGGATGCGGACCGCGTGCGTGCCGGTCGGGAGGTGCGGGCCGCCAGGGCGGGGGCCGCGCTTCTCGGGTCGCGCGAGGACGGCAGCGTGGCGATCGATCGTACGGCCTTCGGGCGGCTGCCGCTCGACACTCGCACCCGGCTGGTGAGCCGTGTCGTGCAGGCTCTGGGAGGCGGCGATCATCCGCCGCGGCGGGATCGGCTCGACCGGGCCCTGGTCCGGATGTCCGCAGTGCCGAATCGCGGCAAATCGGGCCGGGGAGAGGATTTCACCCTGTCGGGATGCCAGTTCGCCCTGCGTCAGGCTGTCGGCTCGCGGCAGCTTGAGTGGATTGTCCGACCTGAAAATGGCAGGAAAGGAAGGCAGCCGTTGATTCCCGCTGCATTTTTCGCTTGCTACCCCGCGGCCGCAACCCATGTTTGGTCGTAGCCCTCTTTAACGGAAGCCCTCAGTGAACCCGTTCAATCGCAACGCTGCCCTCTGGATCGTCATCGTCCTGCTGCTCGCGCTGCTCTACAGCGTCTTCCAAGGCGGGGCGACGCGGACCCCCGGCAACACGATCTCCTACTCCGAGTTCGTTCGCGCCGTTGAGCAGCGGCAGATCCAGGATGTCCGCATCCAGGGCAATACGATCAACGGCACCTTCCGCGAGCCGCGCAATGGCGTGCAGAAGTTCTCGACCTACGCGCCGAGCACGCCGCCCGACGATCAGCTGATGCCGATGCTCATCAAGAACGTCGACCGCGTCGACGCCGGGCCGGCGGAAGAGGGCATGAACCTCGGCAGCATCTTCGTGAGCTGGCTGCCCGTGCTCGTGCTCGTCGGCGTCTATATCTTCTTCCTGCGCCAGATGCAGAGCGGCACCGGCCGCGCGATGGGCTTTGGCAAGTCGAAGGCGCGCCTGCTGACCGAGAAGCACGGCCGCGTCACCTTCGACGACGTCGCGGGCATCGACGAGGCCAAGGGCGAACTCGAGGAGATCGTCGACTTCCTGAAGGACCCGCAGAAGTTCCAGCGGCTGGGCGGCAAGATTCCCAAGGGCTGCTTGCTGGTCGGTCCCCCGGGTACCGGTAAGACGCTGCTGGCGCGTGCGATTGCCGGCGAAGCCAACGTGCCCTTCTTCACCATCTCGGGCTCCGACTTCGTCGAGATGTTCGTGGGCGTCGGTGCCAGCCGCGTGCGCGACATGTTCGAACAGGCCAAGAAGAACGCGCCCTGCATCGTCTTCATCGACGAGATCGACGCCGTCGGCCGCCATCGTGGCGCCGGCCTCGGCGGCGGCAACGACGAGCGCGAGCAGACGCTGAACCAACTGCTGGTCGAGATGGACGGCTTCGAGGCCAATGAAGGCGTGATCCTGATTGCCGCCACCAACCGTCCCGACGTGCTCGATCCCGCCCTGCTGCGTCCGGGCCGCTTCGACCGCCAGGTCATGGTGCCGAACCCCGACGTGGGCGGCCGCGAGAAGATACTCAAGGTGCACATGCGCAAGGTGCCGCTGGCGCCGGACGTCGATCCGAGGGTGCTGGCCCGCGGTACGCCGGGTTTCTCCGGCGCCGATCTGGCCAACCTCGTGAACGAGGCCGCCCTGCGCGCCGCGCGCGTTGGCAAGCGCCTCGTGACCATGGGCGACTTCGAGTACGCCAAGGACAAGGTGCTGATGGGCACCGAGCGTCGCTCGATGGCCATGACCGACGAGGAGAAGACGCTCACGGCCTACCACGAGGCGGGCCATGCGCTGGTTGCCATGCATGTCCCCAAGAGCGATCCGCTGCACAAGGTGACGATCATTCCGCGCGGTCGCGCGCTGGGCGTCACCATGCAGCTGCCGGAGCGCGATCACCTGAGCCACACCAAGCAGTATCTCGAGTCGCGGCTGGCCATCATGTTCGGCGGCCGGCTGGCCGAGGAGCTGGTGTTCGGACCGGATAACGTGACCACGGGCGCCGCCAGCGATATCCAGGTCGCTACCCAGACGGCGCGCGGCATGATCACCGCCTACGGCATGTCCGAGAAGCTCGGCCGCGTGCGCTACCAGGCGAACGAGCAGGAGGTCTTCCTGGGCCACGCCGTCACTCAGACGCAGAACGTCTCCGAGGCGACCGCGCAGCTGATCGACCAAGAGGTCCGCCGCCTGATCGAGGAGGCCGAAGGACGTGCCCGGACGATCCTGACCGAGCGCCTCGAGGATCTGCATACGGTCGCCAGGGCGCTGCTCGAGTATGAGACGCTGAGCAACGACGAGATCGGCACGGTCCTGCGCGGCGAGAAAGTCGTCCGCGACGACACCGGTGGCGCCGGCACGTCCGATCGCCGTCGCCGCGCCTCGGTTCCGACCACCACCGGCCCCGCGCCGGGCGCCAGTCCCGAGCCTCAGCCCGGCGTTTGACGCGAAGCTTCGCGGGCCTCCCGCTCGATCGCCCTCTCGTGATGGCGATCGTGAACGTGACGCCCGACTCCTTTTCCGACGGCGGAGAACGCTTCGACCCGGCGCGGGCCATCGACGATGGCCTGCGCTTCGTGGCGGAAGGGGCCGACATCCTCGATGTCGGGGGCGAGTCTACGCGCCCCGGGTCGGCGGCCGTCTCCCCCGAGGAGGAATGCCGGCGGGTTCTCCCCGTCGTGGAAGGCCTGGTACGGCACGGCGCCGTCGTCTCCCTCGACACACGTCGCGCCCTGGTCGCCGAAGCGGGACTGGCCGCCGGCGCGCGCATCG
>JBILYJ010000329.1:0-5968 GCA_044377795.1 Reyranella sp.
GGCCGGCATCCATGTCGGCCACGACCAGCCCCTTGGCGCCTTCCTTCGCAAAGCGCCGCGCGATCGCCTCGCCGATACCGCCTGCCGCGCCGGTAACGACGCAGACCTTGCCCTTGACCTTCATGTCAGCCCCACGATTGTTCGATCAGGTCGATGTACTGCGCCTTGGTCGGTTGGCGCGGCGTCGAGAGATGGCAATGGTCGCCCATCGCGCCCTCGGCGATCTTCTCGATCGTGTCCTGCGCCAGGCCCGCCGCACCGAGGCCCTTCGGTATCCCCAGACGTTCGTTGAGCGCCGACACCGCATTGGCTACGCCGTCGGCGCTGGCCTCGCTTTCAGGCAGCCCCATCACCTGCGCCACGCGCTTGAACTTGTCGCCCACCGCCGGCTCGTTGAAGCGCAGAACGGCGGGAAGATAGATCGCATTCAAGGTGCCGTGGTGCAGGCGGTAGCCCTTGAGGCCGCCGGTCGGGTGCGAGAGCGCGTGCACGGCGCCCAGCCCCTTCTGGAACACCATGGCGCCCTCCATGGCGGCGACCGCCATGTTGTAGCGCGCCTCGCGGTCCTGCCCGTCCTTGGTCGCGCGCTCGACGTACTTCCACGCTTTCTCCAGCCCATCGAGCGCGATGGAATCGGCCGGCGGATTGAAGACATTGGCGAGGTAGCATTCGATGTTATGCGTGAGCGCATCCATGCCGGTACCGGCGGTGAGATGCGGCGGCAGGCTCATCGTCAGTTCCGGATCGATCAGCGCCAGCCGCGGGATCAGGTACGGACTGCCGATGGCGAGCTTGCGGCCCGAGTCCATGATGATGACGCCGCCTCGGCTCACTTCGCTCCCGGTGCCGGAGGTCGTCGGGATCGCGACCATGGGGGCCACCGCCGCCGTGATCTTTCCCGCGCCGCCCTCGACGAACGAATAGGCCTGCAGCGACGGGCCGGGATGCGTCGCCATCAGCGCGACGGCCTTGGCAAGATCCATCGGCGAGCCGCCGCCGATGGCGATGATGCCGTCGCAGCCCTCCTCCTTGTAGATCTTGAGCGCGTCGCGCATGGCGGCTTCGGTCGGGTTCTCCGGCGTCTCGTCGTAGATCGTGATCGGCATGTTGCCGGGGAGCTGTTCCTTGACCTTGGCCCACAGGCCCGCCGCGATGACCCCCTTGTCGGTGACGATCAGCGGGCGGCGCATGCCCATGAGCTGCAATTCAGCCTCCAGGAGCTTCAGCGCGCCGAAGTCGAACTGGATTCGGGTCAGGTAGGTGATCAGGGCCATGTGTTTTTTCCTCTCGATTTTGCGCGGAGCCTACGCGAGAAAGTGCGCATGAGCGACACCCTCGTCCTGCGCCCCGCGACCGCCGGCGACGCCGCGGCGATCGCCGCCGTGATCGCCGCGTCGTTCGCCCAGTATCGCGGCAGGCTCGTGCCGGAATCCGGCGCCTTCCGGGAAACGGCCGCGACCATCGCCGGCGAACTTCAAAGGGGCGCCGGCGCGATCGTCGCGGAGCAGAACGGCGAGATGCAGGGTTGCGTGCTCGTGGAAGAGAAGGAGGGCGATCTCTATTTCGGCCGTCTCTCCGTGCTGCCGTCGGCGCGCGGCCTGGGTCTGGCACGGCAATTGATCGAAGCGGTCGAAGTCGAAGCCCGGCAGCGCGGCCTCGCCGGCGTCCGCCTGGGCGTGCGCGTCGTCCTCACGGAGAACCAGCGCCTGTTCCAGGCGCTCGGCTACCGCGAGACCTCGCGCGAGGCCCATCCGGGCTTCGACCATCCGACCTCGATCAACATGCGCAAGCCGCTCCCCTGATCGGCCATCTGATGAACGGCCAGCTGAATTTTCCAAGCCCGCGCGCCAACGACGCGACCGATCGACAGTAGAGCAACCGGAGTCGCGGTCTGCTAATCTGAAAGGTATGAGCAGCCGCACCCCCCTCACCGGACCTTCCGTCTGGCATGGCCAGGACATCAAGAATTCCACGCGCTGGGTTCGCACCCTGACGCCCGACGGCGTCGACGAGCTCGACGCCGCGCTCAAGGGCCTGCGCGGCATGCAATGGTCGGATATCGTGCGCGAAGACTTCTACCTGCCGACCCTCGACGAGCTGTTCGACGACGTCGCCGACGAGCTCGAGAATGGCAGCGGCATCGTGAAGCTGCGCGGCATTCCGGTCGATCGCTACAACGAGGAGGACCTGCGGCGCCTCTACTTCGCCATCGGCACGCATATCGGCACGCCGGTGTTCCAGAACCGAAGCGGCGAGCTGATGCGGGCCATTCGCGACGAGGGCGCCCATGTCGGCCGCACCTATGGCGAGACCAAGGACGAGAAGGGCTCGACCTTCCTCTCCTCCTACGCACGCACGCTGACCAACGGCGCGCTGCGCTTCCACACCGACCGCACCGACGTGGTCGGCCTGCTGTGCGTGCGCCAGGCGCGCGCCGGCGGCGTCAGCAAGCTGGCGTCGACGCCGGCCATCCACAACGCGATGCTGGAGCGCCGGCCCGACCTGCTCGAGCTGCTGTTCCAGGACTACTGGCGCAGCCGCTTCGGCGAGGAAGGCACCCAGAAGGATGGCGAGGCGACCACGCGCGAGACCGCCTATCCTCTGCCGATCTTCGGCCTGCGCGACGGCAAGTTCACCTCGCACTATTCGCTGACCTTCATCGAGGCGGCGCAGATGGCGCCGGGCGTGCCGAAGCTCACCGGCGCCCAGCGCGAGGCGATCGACGTGCTGATGAAGACCGCCGAGGAACTCTGCTTCGAGATGACGCTCGAGCCCGGCGACCTGCAGCTCATCAACAGCCATGTCACCTATCACGGCCGCACGCCCTTCGAGGACGATGCCGCGACCGGCCACGACCGCCTGTTGCTGCGCCTCTGGCTCACCATGCGCAACAACCGGCCTCTGCCCCAGGGTCACGAGGTCCTTTGGCAGGAGATCGAGGCCGGCCGCCCGCGCGGCGGCATCCGCCAGATCGAGCTCTAGGATCCTTGTCCGGGCGCGCTCCCATGAAAAGCTGGACCGGGAGTGGGGTCCCTGTTGGCTCGAGGTCGGCGCCATTGCGCGCCTGATTGCGGACGCGTTTCTCAAGTTCGATGGCGATCGTTGTCGGTTGCACACGTGGCCGATAATGCCCAATCACGGGCATGCCCTATTCACCACATGGCCGGGTAACGCCAGTTCTTCCGACCCAACCATGGTCCGAAGAATCGGGTGGCTCATTTCATTCCATGATCGCGGCTTGCACCATGCTGCGGAATTGATTGCGCAATGCAATCCGGTCGGGATCGCTCACCTGGACCATGTAAATGGCCGTCAACTCGTTCTTCGGGTCGACCCAGAAGAGCGTTCCGGCATTGCCGGCCCAACCATATTCCCCGACCGAGCCCGGCAGGGCCGCCTCGCCTGTCATCGTTCTGACTTCGAAGCCCAGCCCGAAGCCCAGCCCCGGCGGCCGGCCCGGTCGCGTCCCGGTATGGTCGGCCGCCATGAAGGCCAGGGTCTGCTTGCCGATCAGGCGCTTGCCGTTCAGTTCCCCGCCGTTCGCCAGCATCGACGCGAAGCGCAGGTAATCCTTCATCGTGGAGGTGAGCCCGCCACCGCCGGATTCGAACTTCGCGCCATCGTCGACCTTGAAGCGCGGCGTCATCGGTTGCCCGCCGGGCCGCGGCCCGGGCTGGGCGGCGCGTTCCACCTTGGCGGCCGGCACCTGGAACTGCGTGTCGACCATGCCGAGCGGCTTGAAGATGCGCTCCGACAGCGACTCGCCCAGGGTCTTGCCATCGATTACCTCGACGAGACGTCCCAGCACGTCGGTCGAGACCCCGTACTGCCAGCGGGCGCCGGGCGAGAAGCGCAGCGGCAGGGTCGAGAGCTTGGTGACGAATTCCTGGTTGCTCATCGACCGGTCACCGATCTTGGCGGCGACATAGGCCTGGTTCACCAGGGATGCACCCCGGCCGCCATAGATCAGGCCGGACGTGTGGCGCAAAAGGTCCTGTACCGTCATCGGCCGCTCCGGATCGGAGAGCAGCAGAGAGTGCGTGCCGTCGGCGCCAGTCTTCTCCTGCGCGACCTTCATCTTGCCGATCTCGGGAAGGAACTTGGCCACCGGATCGCTGACCTGCAACCGTCCCTCCTCCACCATCTGCATGACCGCGACGCTGACGATCGGCTTGGTCATCGAATAGATGCGGAAGATCGCGTCAGCCTTCATCGGATCGGGCGACGCCGCCGGGTCACGCTTGCCGAGCGTCGAGACCCACGCGACCTTGCCCCGTCGCGCCACCAGCATCACCGCGCCCGGCACCAGCCCGTCGTCGACATGCTTCTGCGTCACCGCCTCGAGCCGCTTCAGCTGCGCGGACGAGAGCCCCACTTCCTCCGGCTTCGCCGCCATCGGCAGCGCCCATTCCTGAGCGTTTGCTCCAACGGCAACGGCGCTCAGAGCCAAAGCAAGTACGATCGTCTTCATGGCGTTCTCCCGCTGGGGGCGCGCCACTCCAGCGGCGCGTCTTTTTCGGTATCGTTAGCCCAAACGACCTGCTGCACAAGGGCTTGCATTCCCGCTAGGACGTTGCGGCATCTTTCGCCGACGAAGGAGAGCGGCCCTCGAGCAACGGCCGCTCCCGCTGAAAGAGGTCGATCACCGCGTCCATCACGGCACGCACGCGGGGTAGCGCGCGCAGGTCGCGATGGACCAGCAGCCATTGGTCGGCGAAGACGTCCGGGATGACGCCGCCGATCCGGCGCAGCAGCGGGTCGGGATCGCCGAGATGGCAGGGCAGCACGGCAAGGCCGGCGCCGGTGCGGGCCGCGTCGTGCAGCACGAGCCAGTTGTTGCCTCGAATCTCCGGACGGCGTCCGCCGCGAAAGTCCAGCAGCCAGCTTTGCCCCTGCATGCGCAGATGGTCGTCGTCGAAGCCGACCCAGGGCAGCGCGGCCAGCGCCGCCGGTGTAGACCGCTTTACGGGAAAATCGTGCGCGGCGTAGACCGCATAGGCCAGCCGCCCCAGCTTGCGGGCCACGATGCCGCCCAGCTCCGGCACCTGTTCGCGGATCAGGAGGTCGGCCTCGCGGCGCGACAGGTTGGCCAGCGTGTGGCTCGAAACCACCTCGAATTCGATCTGACTGAGCTTGCGCCTGAGTTCGGCGGAGTAGCGGGCGATCAGCGCAGCGGTCGCCTCCTCCGCCGAGAGCCGCACCGTGCCGCTCACCGTGTCGCTGAGGCCGGCGCTGCGGCGGTGGATCGACTGAGCCGCCTTCTCCATGGCCTCGGTGTCGGCCAGCAACTCCTCGCCGGCGCCGGTGGGCACGAAGCGGTCGGGCAGCCGGTCGAACAGGCGCGCGCCGATCTGCTTTTCCAGCGCCTGCACGCGGCGCGACACTGTCGGGTGGCTGACGCCCAGCGCCTTCGCCGCCGTGGTCAGGGTGCCGCTGCGCGCCAGGGCCAGGAAGATGCGGAGATCGTCCCAATTCTTGTCCATGTTCAGAAATGTACGGCGGGCTTTCCGAAATGTGGACTGACGAATACAGGTGTTCGCCCTAGCATCGCGCCATGCACATCGAACCCCGCCTCCTCGTCTTCACCAAGGGCGTGCGTGCCCGCATCGCCGCCACCGTCGCCGTCGGCCTCCTCGGCGTGGGCTGCGGTATCGCGCGTCTCGGCCTTCTCGGCTGGCTGATCGGCCAGATCTTCCTCGGACGGCCGCTGCAGGAACTGGTGCTGCCGATCCTGCTGATCGCCGGGGTGATGGTGCTGCGCGGCGTCGCCGAGCACTGGCGCGCCGTGCTGGCGCACGAGACGGCCGCGCGGGTCCAGAAGGTGCTGCGCCGCACGCTCTACGACAAGGTCGCCTCGCTCGGCCCGGCGACGGTCGGCCGGCAGCGCTCGGGTGGCCTCACCCTCTCCATGATCGACGGCGTCGAGCAGCTAGAGACCTATTTCGGCCAGTTCCTGCCGCAGTTCCTG
>JBILYJ010000330.1:0-5967 GCA_044377795.1 Reyranella sp.
CGGTGATGTAACTGGCCTGCGGTCCCAGCAGGAAGGCGATGGCGTCGGCGATGTCGCCTGGTTTGGCGACCCGGCCGAGCGGCACCATCCTGGCCCGCCCGCGGGCCAGCGTCGGCTTGCTGTAGATGGCGTCCGTCATCGAGGTATGGACGAAGCCCGGGCAGACCGCATTGGCGCGGATGCCATCGGGCGCCCATTCCTGGGCCATCATCTCGGTCAGCATGATCAGCGCCGCCTTGGTCGGGCTGTAGGCGCCGGTCGGAAGCTGCGGCACGACGCCGGCCATCGACGCCAGCATCACGATGGCGCCCTTGGAGCGCTTGAGATGCGGATGGGCCGCCTTGGCCAGCAGCCAGTTGGCGCGCAGGTTGATGTCGAACACGCGGTTCCAGGTGGCGAGGTCGAGGTCGACCAGCTTCGAGGGTGCGGTGATGCCGGCATTGCCCACCAGCGCATCGATGCCGCCCATTGCCTTGACGGCCGCGGCGATCACCTTGGCGGGCTCCGCGGGCTTGGCCATGTCGGCTTTCAGCGTGCGCACCGTGCAGCCCGAGGTGCGCAGGTTGGTGGCCAGCGCCTCGAGTTCGTCGAGATAGGCCACGTCGCAGAGGGTCATCGCCTCCGCGCCGTCGGCGGCCAGTTTCAAGGCGGTCGCGCGACCGATGCCACGGCTTGCGCCGGTGATGACGACCCGCATGATCTTCTCCCTTTTTTTCCTTTGTTATGGGGAGGATGGTGGCACGGTTCCCGGCCTGGGGTCGATGGGAAGCAGTCGATCGAGCCCGACCAATTTCTCGTAGAGCGCTGCCGCCTGCAGGAGCGCCGCCTCGCCGCGCGGCTTGCCGACGAGCTGCAGGCCCACCGGGCGGCCGAAACTGTCGAAGCCGCAGGGCACGGCAATCGCCGGGCTGCCGGTCACGGTGATCGCGGAGTTGAGCGTCGAGCCCGACATGTAGTTTTCCAGCTTCTTGCCGGCGATGGTGGCCGGCGCCCGCAGGTTGACGTCGAAGGCGGCGGTCGGCGCGCCGGGCGTCACCAGCAGGTCGTAGGTCTGGAAGAAGCCGAACATGCGCCGGTACAGCGCGGCACGCTCGCGTTCGGCCCAGGCGAGCTGGCTGGTCGTCTGCTTCAGGCCAAGCTCGGTGTTCCAGATGATGTCGGGCTTGAACTTGTCGCGATGCTGCTGGATCTGCAGCTCGCGGTCGACGACGAACTGCTGGCTGCGCAGCGCCATGAAGACCTCGTCGACCGGCCCGAAATCGGGCGACACTTCCTCGACGATGCAGCCCAGCTCCTCGAAGCGTTGCGCCATCCTCGTGCAGATCTCGCGGATCTCGCGGTCGACCTCGAACCTGCCGCCGAAGTCGATGGTGAACGCGACGCGCTTCGGCAGCACGGGATTGGCGACCGCATCGCTGAAGGACACCGCAGGGGCGTCGAAAGTCATGGCGTCGTGCGGGCAGAAGCCCGACATCGCATCGAGGAACAGCGCCAGGTCGGCGACGTTGCGGGCCATCGGCCCCTGGACCGATTGCGGCGAGTAGAGATTGTTCGAGGTGCCGCGCGTGACCCGGCCCGCCGACGGGCGGAGGCCGACCGTCGAGCAGTAGGTGCCGGGCCGCCGCAGCGAGCCGCCATGGTCGGAGCCGTGTGCCAGCCAGACCTCGCCGGTCGCCACCGACACCGAGCCGCCGCCGGTGGAGCCACCGCAGGTGAGCGAGGTGTTCCAGGGATTGCGCGTCCGGCCGAAGACCTCGTTGAAGGTGCTGCCCCCGGCGCCGAACTCCGGCGTGTTCGACTTGCCCATGACGATGCCGCCCTTGCGCTCGATGCGCTCGACCAGCGGGTTCGACTTCTCGGGCACGTGGTTGGCGAAGATCGGCGAGCCGTAGGTGGTGCGCACACCCGCCACGTCGGTCAGGTCCTTGATCGACACGGGAAGGCCGGCCAGCCAGCCCGCCTCATCGTCGGCTTCGTTGGCCTTGCCTTCCATGATCCTCTTGGCGTGGTCGCGGGCGCGATCGAGGCAGAGCGTCGGCATGGCGTTCACCGCCGGCTCGACTTCGGCCATGCGCGCGGCCGAGGCTTCGATGAGGTCGAGGGGCGAAATCTCCTTCTTCTTGAGACGCGAAACGGCCTCGACTGCGGTAAGACGCCAAAGTTCGTTGCTCATGTATTGCCTCCGGTCACCACTGTGCCAGCCTTCACTGCGCCCTGTCTCCCTTCCCTGCCGCGCAAAGCCGGTTTAGCTGCCCTGACCGCTCCGCATGCGCACCGGCCCACGAATCGACCACGAGGAAACACCCGATGAAGACCGACCAAACCGAAGCCCAAGGACCGCTCAAGGGTCTGCGCATCGTCGACATATCGACGGTCGTGGCCGGCCCCTTCGCGGCGGGCCTGCTGGGCGATTACGGCGCCGAGATCGTCAAGGTCGAGATGCCGGGCGTCGGCGACTCGCTGCGTGCGCTGGCACCGCACAAGGACGGCGTGCCGCTGTGGTGGAAGGTCACCAACCGCAACAAGAAGGGCGTCACGCTCGATCTTCGGCTGCCCGAGGGGCGCGACCTGTTTGCCAAGCTGGTGGCCGACGCCGACGTGCTGGTCGAGAATTTCCGCCCGGGTACGCTCGACGGCTGGGGCATCACGCGGGCCTGGCTGCAGGGCCTCAATCCGCGCCTCACCATCCTGCGCGTTACCGGCTTCGGCCAGGACGGGCCCTATGCCGGGCGGCCGGGTTTCGCGCGCATCTTCGAGGCGATGAGCGGCTTCACACAGATCTGCGGCGAGGAGGACGGGCGGCCGCTGCATCTCGGCTATCCGATCTCCGACGCCGTCGCCGGCCTGTTCGGCGCGCTGGGGATCCTCGCCGCCCTGCACGATCTCGCGCGCCATCCTGAGCGCCGCGGCCAGGAGATCGACTGCTCCGCGACCGAGGCGATGATGCGCACGCTCGAGTTCCTCGCCATCGAATACGACCAGCTGGGCGCCGTGCGCACGCGGTCGGGCAATCGCAGCCAGTACGCCGCGCCGGGCAACGTCTATCGCACCGCCGACGACAAGTGGGCGTCGATCGCGGCCTCGACCCAGAGCATCTTCGTGCGGCTGTGCGCGGCGCTCGACCTGAAGCACCTGCTGGAGGATCCGCGTTTCGCCCTCAATCCGGCGCGGGTCAAGAACTACCGCGAGCTGGACGAGATCGTCGGCGCCGCCATCGGCAGGCTGACCCTGGCCGAGCTGCGCGAGACGTTCACGCGCCACGAGGTCGGCTTCTCGCCGATCTACGACATCGCCGACGTCTTCGCCGACCCGCAGTTCGCGGCGCGCCAGGCGATCGTGAGCGTGCCCGACGCCGAACTGGGCTCGGTGCGCATGCAGGGCGTCGTGCCGCGCTTCTCCGAGACGCCGGGCGCCGTGCGCCATGCCGGCCCGGCGATGGGCCAGCACAACGAGGAAGTCTATGGCGGTCTGGGCCTGTCCGCGGCGGAGATCGCGGACCTTCGGGCGCGCAAGGTCATCTAACAGGCCGTCCAGAAGGTCCGGCCCGGGGCACAAGCGAAATAAACGAAATAAACGAATCAATCGAATTGAATGTCGCAGTCTCGGGTGCAGGTATCCTGGTACCGCTGGCGGGTCGATGTTACTTGCCGGTCCCTGCAAAAATCTGTTCCAAAAGCCTGCAAGGGAGGATCACGATGCAACGACGTACGTTTGGCGCGCTTTCGCTCGCCATCCTGGCCGCGCCGTCGGCCCAGGCGCAGGGCGACAAGGTCGCGAAACTGGTGGTCGGCTTTCCGGCCGGCCAGGCGACCGACATCGTCGCGCGGCTGCTCGCCGAGGCGCTGAAGCCCGAGTTGGGCGAGACCGTCATCGTCGACAACAAGCCGGGCCAGGGCGGCAGCATCGCCCTCGGCCTGGTCGCTCGCGCGACGCCGGACGGCAGCACCTTCGTCCTGTCGCCGCTCGCCGCCCTGGCGATCAATCCGCACCTCTACAGGAACGTGACCTACCAGAGCCTGACCAGCTTCGAGCCTGTGGCGCGCGTCTGCGACCTGCCGCTCGTGCTGGTGGTGCATCCGTCGCTGCCGGTGAAGACGTTGCCCGAGCTGATCGCCTACGCCAAGGCCAACCCGGACAAGCTCAGCCATCCCTCGTCGGGCAACGGCACGCTGAGCCACGTCGCCATGGAGGAGCTGAAGGCCAAGGCCGGCATGCGCATCCTTCACGTACCCTACCAGGGCAGCCCGCCGGCCATGAACGACCTCGTCGCCGGCACGGTGCAGGTCGCCATGGATACCGTCACGGTTACCAAGCCGCATATCGATGCCGGCCGCCTGCGTCTGATCGCCGTCAGCACGCTCGAGCGCCTCTCCTTCTTCCCGGACACGCCGACCATCGCCGAGCAGGGCTTTCCCGGGCTCGAGGCCAGTGCGTGGCTGGCGGTCCTCCTGCCGGCACAGACGCCCGCCGACAAGGTCAAGCGGCTGTCGGACGCCGTGGTGAAGGTGGTCGGGCTACCGGAAATCCAGAAGAAGTTCCTGGCGGTGGGCGCCATTCCGCACGCGATGGACGCGGCTCAGTTCGCCGCGTTCCTGAGGAGCGAGGATCAGCGCTGGAGCAAGGTGATCGCCCAGTCCGGCATCAAGGCAGACTGACCATGTGCCGCCGGCTCTGGGCCAGGTAGAGGATGCCCAGCAGCATCAGGTTGAGCAGGTTGAAGGCCAGCGCCGACTGGAACGCCGACGTATAGGAAAGCGTCGCGTCGAAGATGAAGCCGCCCAGCCAGCCGCCCGCGGCCATGCCCGCCATCGCGAACAGCATCACCACTCCCAGCCGCCAGCCGGCGATCGTCGGTCCGTAGAGGAAGCGCAGGTTCAGCGCATAGCCCTGCACGATGGCGATGAACGGAATGCCGTGCAGCAGCGACAGCGCGTAGATGCCGTTGATGTCGCGCACGTAGAGGAAGCCGACCAGCGAGCCGATCTGGATCACCGAGCAGAGCAGGCTGACAGGCAGCGGTCCGATGCGCTGGGCAAGGCGCGCCATGACGAAGGTGGCGACGATGGCCGAGACCAGCACCAGCGACACCGCCTCGGTGCCGCGCGCCGCGGGATAGCCGAGATCGCCGCAGAAGGCGACCATGTGCACGAAGGGGATCGCCATGGCGGCGCAGCAGCAGAAGCCAGCCGCTGACAGCAGCCCCATGATCGTCGAAGAGGGCAGCGGCAGGTGGACCTTCTCCTCGCGCCGCCGCCCGCCCGGCCCACGCAATGTCGGCGCCGCGCGGACATAGAGAGCGCCCAGCAGCAACAGCGCACCGGACACCAGCCCGTAGACGAGCAGCGTGTCGCGCCAGCCGATCTCCGGCAGCAGCACGCGATAGACCTGCGGCCAGACCGAGCCGGCGACTGCCGGCCCAATGGAGATGAGCGCGACCGCCATGTTGCGGCGCTTCTCGAACCAGCCCTGCACGTTGTTCATCGCCGGCGTGAAGGTGCCAGCATTTCCGAAGAAGCCCAGCAGCATCGCGTAGCCGGCGTAAAGCGCGATCTCGCCGCCGCGCGAGGCGACCCATCCGCCCAGCGCGATCGAGATGCCGGCAATCAGCAGCGGCACCCTCGGACTGGTGCGATCGGCGAGCCAGCCCATGAAGACACCGCCCACCCCCATGCCGAAGAAGCCCACCATGTAGGCAAACGACGGCACGGCGCGCTGGTCGCCGAAGTCGGCCGCCATCTCCTTGAGGCCGACCATGGGCAGGTAGATCCCGCCACCGCCCAGCGCCACGCAGGCCATCGAGACCAGCGCCAGCCGCCACGCATAGGCGCTGTCGATGCCTCTCGCCGGCGGGACGACGCTCACTCGCGGGCCAGCGCCGCCGCGGCCGCCTTCTCGGCGTCGAGCACCTGGTCGTCGTCCATCAGCACGGTGACCTTGCGCAGCTTGCCGGTGAAGGCGAACGGCGCC
>JBILYJ010000023.1:0-22682 GCA_044377795.1 Reyranella sp.
AGGCGCAGCGCCCGCTTCATCTGGTTGCGCGCGATGCGCTGGATCAGCGGCTTGCGGCCGACCACGAGCCCCGCCTGCGGCCCGCCCAGCAGCTTGTCGCCGGAGAAGGTGACGACATCGACGCCGGACGCAACGGCTTCGCGTGCCGTCGGCTCGTGCGGGAGGCCCCAGGTCTCGAGATCGGCCAGCGTGCCGCTGCCGAGATCCTCGATCAGCGTCACGCCCTTCTCGCGCGCCAGTGGCACGAGCTCGGCAGCGGCAACCGACCTGGTGAATCCCTGGATCGCGTAATTCGACGGATGGACCTTCATGATCGCGGCCGTGTCGGGCCCGATCGCCGCCGCGTAGTCCTTGAGATGGGTGCGGTTGGTCGTACCGACCTCGACCAGCCGGCAGCCGGCGCGCGCCATGATGTCGGGAATGCGGAAGGCACCGCCGATCTCGATCAGCTCACCGCGCGACACGATGACCTCGCGGCCGGCGGCAAGCTCGCTCAGCACCAGCAGCACCGCGGCAGCATTGTTGTTGACGGCCGTCGCCGCCTCGGCGCCGGTCAGGCGGCAGAGCCACGGCGCGATGTGATCGTCGCGCTCGCCGCGCGCACCGCCGCCCAGATCGTATTCGAGCGTGGTCGGCGAGCGCATCGCCTCGACCGCCGCGGCAATGGCCTCCTCGGCCAGCACGGCGCGGCCGAGATTGGTGTGCAGCACGGTACCCGTGAGGTTGAACACGCGCCGCTGCGAGGGCTGCAGGAACGCAGCCAGACGCGCCGTGCACCATTGGACGCAGGCGGCTTCGCTCGCGACCTCGGGCGTTCCCCGTCGCTCGTCGACCCATGCCCGGAGCGCTTCGATGACGAGCGGGCGGCCGGCGCGCTCGATCAGCGGGGCGACGGTCGACCAGGAGGCCATGCGATCGATCGACAGCGGGCGGATTTCGGTGGCGCCTTCGGCGCGGTCGGCACGCGACACGGGATTGTTCCTACCAGAGAGAGGCCGGACGTCGTGTCCGCCGACGGTCAACATGGCTCAGGCCCAACGGCCGATCAATCACTTCTCCGGCGGCTCCATCATGCCCAGCACGAACGGATTGGGCACGCGCGCACCTGCCCTTGCCTACGACCCGGAGCATCCTTGCATCCCTCAGGGCTTCCTTTGGAAGCCCCAGGTCTGCGCCAGGATCTCCCCCATCCGGGCGGCGATGATCCGGTTGCCGAGGCTCTCGTTCACGCCATCCCGGGCGTAGTGGATGTGGTCAGCGTAGATCGTGCCCTTCTCCCCCGCGAAGACCTGGGTCAGGTCGAAGACGGACGCGCCGCCGTCGCGCAGGGTCATAAGCCCGGTGACGATGTTCCTGTAGATGTCGCGATACGAGAGGTCGCCGACGAGGCGCTTCTCCTCCTCGGTGAGTTCCTTGCCGATGGCCGGTGCCGGCTGGATGAAGTAGGCCGCCTTCACATTGTTGTCCTGCGCGACCGCGAACGTGGCCTTCACGTACTTCTGATAGAGGCCAAGCTGGACGTCGAAGGCCAGCTTGTGGTTCCGCTGAATCTCCTCCGGCAGGTGGAAGATGCTGTTCAGAGTGGTCTTCTTGGTCGACTTGAAGATGTCCTTGCCCTTGGCCGCCTGCTCGATCCCCCGCACCACCATGTAGGCGGCATGCGAATGGCCGAGGATGGGATTCAGCGCGAGGGTACCGGCGATCCGGCCCATGACCCAACCGACCGCCGCGTCGCCGAAATTCTCGTCGGCCACAAAGGGATTGACGTCGAGGAAGTTGCTGAGCGGCCGCTCCAACCGCTCGCTGAAGCCCGGCCAGAAGAAATAGTGCTCGTTGAACCCGCCGAGGACGGCGACCGCGTCGACCGACGAGGCATAGAGCGAAAACAGGATGAAGGGCTGCGGCTCCTTCCAGGCGCCGTCGCCGCCGTTCAGGACGAGGAACGGCTTGCCGTTGGGGCTGACGTACTTGTTGTTGAGTTCTTCCTCGAGATAGCGCGGCGCGGGCGGTGCCGCATTCTGCCCGAGCTGGGACGCCACGGAGCCGCCGGTCAGCATCACGACATAGCGGTCGGTGGGCTTGAGGACCGGAAAGTCCGGCCCGAACAGCCCGACGTTATTGACCCACGGCAGGCCGCACGGCGGGTTGGCGTGGTGGACGAAGGCGACATAGGGATGCGGAAAGAGCGTGTCGACGTAGCGGCACGAGGTCCCCTTGGTGGCATCCCGCACGTAGGTGTTCTGCGTGCGGTCGAACAGGTCCTTCGCCGGGGTATAGCGGCCGTCTTCCAGATACATCCATGCGGTCGCCGTGACTTCGAGCGCGGCGAGCGAAAGGACGATTCCGAAGAGGATGGAGATCCAGCCGAAGATGCGCTGCTTCATCTCCCCGCCCGTTACTTCCTCGTTTCCTGGATTGCCCGCCAGACGCGTTGCGGCGTGGCTGGCATCTGGATGTTACGCACCCCGAGCGGCCACAGCGCATCCATGATCGCGTTCATGACCGTGGGCGTCGATCCGACCGTACCGGATTCGCCGACGCCCTTGGCACCGATCGGATTGCTCTTGGCCGGCACCGTGTCGTCGAGCTGGTTGTTGAAGGTCGGGAAGGTCTCCGCCCGCGGCATTGCATAGTCCATGAACGAGCCGGTCAGGAGCTGGCCGCTCTCGCGATCGTAGACATTCTCCTCCAGCAGCGCCTGGCCGATGCCCTGGGCGCAACCGCCATGGATCTGGCCGAACACGATCGGGCGGTGCAGCGGCTTGCCGACATCGTCGACCGTCGTGTAGCGCTTGAGCTCGACCATGCCGGTGTCGGGATCGACTTCGACCTCGCCGACATGAGCGCCGTTGGGCCAGGCGATGCCGTCGACCGTGTTCACATTCTCGATGAAGATCCGCTTGCCGGGCTGCTTCGCCGCCAGCTCGCCGAGGCCGATGCCGCGGTCGGTACCGGTGATCGTGAAGCGTCCGGCCGAATAGACGATGTCGGCGGTGGCCGCCTCGAGCGCGTCGGCGGCCAGTTCCTTGCCTTTGTCGACCAGCTTCTCGCTGCCACTCAGCACCGCCGAACCGCCGATATAGGCCGAACGCGAGCCCATCGAGCCGACGCCGCCGACCCGGTCGGAATCGCCCATGGCGATCTCGATCTTGGACGGATCGATGCCGAGCAGCTCCGAAGCAAGCTGGGTGAAGCTGGTCTGCAGCCCCTGGCCCATGCCCTGGGTGCCCATCCAGATCACGACCTTGCCGTCTTCCTTGACCTCATAGTGCGCCATCTCGTTCATGACGTTGGCGGAGGTCCATTCGACGTACGATGCGAGTCCGCGGCCATAGAGCTTGCCGCGCTTCTCGGCCTCGGCCTTGCGCGCCGCGAAGCCGTCCCAGTCGGCCGCCTCGAGCGTCTTGGTGAGGAAGAGGTTGAAGTCGCCGGAATCGTACTTCTCGCCCATCGCCGTGGTGTAGGGCATCTGCGCGGGCTTCACGAAATTGCGCCGGCGCAGCTCTGCCGGATCCATGCCGATCTGGCGCGCCGCCGTGTCCATCATGCGCTCGAGGTTGAAGATGCACTCGGGACGGCCGGCGCCGCGATAGGCGCCGATCGTGGCGGTGTTGGTGATGACGCAGGTGATCCGGAGATCGATCAGCGGGACGTCGTAGGTGCCGGTCGTCACCTTCGGGCCGACGAACAGCGGGATGACCACGCCGCCGCGCGAGGGGTAGGCCCCGATATTGGCGAAGGCTTCCATGCGCAGCGCCAGGATCCGGCCGTCCTTGTCGAAGGCCATCGACGCCTTGTGGAACTGGTCGCGACCGGCGGTCGTGGCGGCAAACTCCTCGCCGCGCTCGGCGCGCCAGCGCACCGGGCGCTTCAGCACCTTGGCGGCCCAGACGGCCACCGCCTCGTCGGGCTGGATGCCGACCTTCATGCCGAAGCCGCCGCCGATGTCGCGCACGACGACGCGCACCTTGTCCTTGGGCATCTTCAGGATGACGTCGCACAGCGTGTCGCGTGTGACCGACGGGTTCTGGCTGCCGATATGGACGATCAGCCGGTCGTTCTCCCACTCCGCCATGACCGCGCGCGGCTCCATGGCGTTCACGATCAGCCGCTGGTGCACGATATCGAGCGAGACCACGTGGGCGGCGGCCTTGAAGACCTCCTCGGCCTTGGCATGATCGCCGAACTTGTTGTAACCGGCGATATTGCCGGGCGCGCCCTGCCAGACCTGCGGGGCGCCAACCTTCAGCGCATCCTCGATCTCGGTGACCGCCGGAAGCTGCTCGTACTCGATCTCGACCAGCTCGACGGCGTCCTGCGCCTGCTCGCGCGTATCCGCCACGATGGCCACGACGGCCTCGCCGACATAGCGCACGACCTCATGCGCCAGCGACCGGCGGGGCGTCATCTCGGGCTTGCTACCGTCGGCGGCCGGGAACATCGCCGGGAAGGCGAAATTGCCGACGCCTTCCTTTTCCATGTCGGCCCAGGTGTAGACCGCGACGACGCCCGGCGCCGCCTTGGCGGCTTCCGTGTCGATCTTCAGGATTTTTGCATGGGCATGCGGGGACCGAACGAGGACCACGTGCGCCTGATTCGGCCGCGACAGGTTGTCGGTGAACCCACCCGTGCCGGTCAGGAGCCGGTCGTCCTCGACACGCTTGATATACTGAGCCTTGCCAAACACCGCCATACGCCACTCCCGCCGCGAAATCCCATCCGGATCGGCCGGACTATAGCGGCGAAGCGGCGTCCCACAAGTCAGCGCGACGGATCACCCCCAGCTCAGTGGCGGAGGCTGGGCATCTCGGGCAGCGGCACGATGCGGATTCCGGCCGCCTCGAGGCCCTCGCGGACCGCCTTGGCGACGCTCACGGCCGTCGGCCCGTCCCCGTGGACGCAGATGGAATCGACCCGGCAGGGGATGCGCTTGCCCGACGTGGAATAGATCGCCTGCTCGTCGACCATGCGCCGGACGTGCTCGACCGCCTTGGCCGGGTCCTTGATCATCGAGTTGGCTTCCTTGCGGGGCGTCAGCAGGCCGGCATCGGTGTAGGTCCGGTCGGCAAAAACCTCTTCGGCGACGCGCAGCCCGTGCTTGAGCGCGGCCTTGCCCTGCTCGGTGTTGGCCTGGGCGAGGAAGATCAGGTCGCGATCCACGGCCCTGGTCGCGCGTGCGATCGCCTCGGACATTTCCGGGCTCTCGGCCGACATGTTGGCCATCATCCCGTGCGGCTTCATGTGGGTGACCTTGGCGCCATGCAGGGCAGCAATCGCCTGCAACGCGCCGATCTGGTAGGCGATGTTGGCCTCCAGCTCCTTGATCGTGAGGTTGATGACGCGGCGACCGAAGCCCTGCAGGTCGGCGAAGCCGGGGTGGGCGCCGATCGACACCCCGTTCTGAGCGCAGAGCTTCACCGTATCCATCATCACGACCGGATCGCTGGCATGGAAGCCGCAGGCCACGTTGGCGGACGCGACGATCTTGAGGACCTCGGTGTCGTTACCCATTACCCAGGGGCCGAAGCTCTCGCCCAGGTCGGAGTTGATGTTGACGTGTCCTGCATTGGTCGCTGCGGCCATGGGAGACTCCCTCAATCTGAAGCGCTATCCTAGCAGATGTGAGCGTTCGATACCTCTCCTGCGGCGACACTGCCTTCACCGTCGAGTTCGGCAACGAGATTTCCCCCGAGATCAACGGCCGGGTCATGGCTCTTCACGCCGCGATCGTGCTGGCCCGCGAGGCCGGGGAGATTTCCGGCGTGATCGAGACCGTCCCCACCATGCGGTCCCTGATGGTGACCTACGATCCGCTTTCGACCTCGCGGGCCGATCTGCAGCCCAGGGTCGACGCGCTGATCGCCCGCGGCCTGCCGGCCGACGCCGGGAGCCGCCAGGTCACGCTGCCCTGCTGCTACGACGATCCCGAGTTCGCGCCCGACCTCGCCGAGGTCGCGGAACGCACGAAGAAGACGCCGGAAGAGGTGATCGCGGCCCACCTCGCCTCGCCGTTCAAGGTCTATGTGCTGGGCTTCATGCCGGGCCTCGCCTACGTGGCGGGGCTCGACCAGGCGCTCTTCCTCCCCCGCCGCAGTCAGCCGCGCGTGCGGGTGCCGCGCTCCTCGGTCGCCATCGCCATGGACATGACGACGATCTACCCGTTCGAAAGTCCCGGCGGATGGCACCTGATCGGCCGCACGCCGCTGTGGATGTTCGACAAGCGCCGCGACGAGCCGGTCTTCCTGTCGCCCGGCGATTCGCTTTCCTTCGAGCGCATCGACCGCAAGAGCTTCGACCGCATCGCCGGCGAGGTCGAGGCCGGCACGTTCGACTGGTCGAGCCTGGTGAAGAGCAAATGAGCGCCAGCTTGAGGGTCGTCCGCGCGGGCCTGTTCGACACGCTGCAGGATCTCGGCCGCAGCGGCTTCATGGCGCTCGGCATGCCGACCGCCGGCGCGATGGACCGGATCGGCCTCGGCCTCGCCAATGCGCTGGTGGGCAATCCCGCCAGCACCGCCGGGCTCGAGATCGGCGTCATGGGGCCTGACCTGCTGGTCGAGGCCGACAGCGTGAGGATCGCGCTGGTGGGCCCGCTCTCGCCCGCGCTGATCGACGGACCGGATGCCGCGCCCAAGCCCCTCGACTCCGACCGCAGCCATCTCCTGAAGCGCGGGCAGATCCTGCGCGTCGGCATGATCGAAGGGTCGAGCACGGCCTATCTCGCCGTGGCGGGTGGTTTCGACCTGCCTCTCTTCATGGGCAGCCTCTCGACCTATTCGAGGGCCGGGATCGGCGGCTTCGACGGCCGCAAGCTCGCGGCCGGCGACCTGCTGCCGCTCGCGAAGACAAGCGTGCCGGCTGTCAACGAGCGCAGGCTCTCGCAGCCCTTCGACTATGGCAGCGGCCCGCTGCGCGTCGTATGGGGCCCGCAGGACGACTATTTCAGCGAGGAAGGCCGCCGCACCTTCGTCGAGGCCGAGTATCGCGTATCCAAGGAAGCCGATCGCATGGGCATCCGCTTCGAGGGACCGACGATCGCCCACGCGAAGAAGGTCGACGAAGGCGGCGCCGACATCATTTCCGACGGAATTGCGCCCGGCGCCATCCAGGTGCCCGGAGCCGGCCTGCCGATCGTACTGCTGGCCGACCGGCAGACGGTCGGCGGCTATCCCAAGATCGCGACCGTCGCGTCGGTCGACCTGCCGCGCCTCGGGCGCCTGCTGCCCGGCCAGGCCGTGCGCTTCGCCGCGATCACCGTGGCGGAAGCCGAGGCCCTGCGCCGAGACCAGGAGGCCAGGCTCCAGCGAGCGATTGCCGGCTTCGTCGTGGCGCGCCCACCAGGCGGTATCGATCTCGTCCGGCTCTACGAAGAGAACCTGATCGACGGCGTTGTTTTCGATTCGCCGTGGAACGTGACCTCGAAGCCTTCATCGGCCGAAGGCGGTACGAAGTAGCTGGTAAAGAGATCGAACTCCGCGTCGCTTGTCTTGAAGGCGTGCGTGCCGGCGGCATTGCGGGCGCGCAGCCGGGCCTTGCAGACATCGTCCGGCACGTCGAGAAAATGCAGCCGGTGAGCCGCACCGGCGCGCTCGAAAAGGCTGCGCATCCACTGACGACTGGCCGGTGTGTTGGCGGGAAAGTCGAGCACCACCGACACGCCCGTCTTCAGCAGCGCGACGACGTGATCGCCCATCACCTCGCGCAGGCGGCGGGAGTTGCACACATAGTCCTCGAGCGTCTTTTGCTCGTCCCTGTAGAGAGTGCCGAGCCACACATCTTCGCTGATCCGTATCGTGCCCGGATGCACCGCCAACCTGGCCGCGAGCGTCGACTTTCCGGCGGCGATCTTGCCGCAAATCATGTGGAGCATCGTGCGTGCTCGACCTGCCGTTTCGTCCATCGGTCGGCTCCCCCGCGAAGACCGCTTTACTGTAGCCGGTCCGGGTCTTGGTTGGTACGAACCGCCAGGGCTGGAAACGTTCCGACCAACGATCGGGGGATGCGTCGAGATGAGCTGGCAACCGGAAATGGACGAGTTGCGCCGCCGTCAGGAGATGACGAAGCGCATGGGCGGCGCCGACAAGGTGAAGCGCCAGCACGATGGCGGGCGGCTCACGGTCCGCGAGCGCATCGACCGGTTGCTGGACGAAGGTTCGTTCCGCGAGATCGGCAGCATTGCCGGCAAGGCCGAGTATGACGGCCGCAACGACCTGGCCGATCTCACGCCGGCGAACGTCGTCATGGGCCGCGGCAAGATCGACGGACGGCACGTCGCCGTCACCGGCGACGACTTCACCGTGCGCGGCGGCTCGGCCGACGCGACGATCAAGGAGAAATCCAACTACGTCGAGCGCTACGCCAACCAGTACCGAATTCCGGTCGTGCGCCTGATCGAGGGGTCGGGCGGCGGCGGATCCGTGAAGACGATCGAAACGACCGGCCGCGCCAACGTGCCGGGAGTCGCCGGCTGGGAATGGACCGTGCGCAACATGGGCGCCGTGCCGACCGTGGGCCTCGGCCTCGGCTCGGTCGCGGGCCTCGGTGCGGCGCGGCTCGCTGCCACTCACTATTCGGTGATGGTGAAGGAAGTCTCCGCGATGTTCGTCGCCGGGCCGCCGGTGGTGAACCGGCTGAGCGCCAAGCAGTACGACAAGCAGGAACTGGGCGGCTGGGAGATCCAGCTGCGTGCCGGCGCGATCGACGAGGCGGTCGACAGCGAGGACGAGGCCTTTGCCGCGGCGCGCCGCTTCCTCTCCTACCTGCCCTCCTCCGTCCAAGAGGCGCCCGCGCGCGGCCCGGTGACCGACGATCCGGCGCGACGCGAGGAGACGCTGTTCGACGCCATCCCGCGCGACATCCGCAAGGTCTATCGCATCCGCCCGATCGTCGAGAAGGTCGTCGACCAGGGCAGCTTTTTCGAGATGGGCCGGCTCTACGGCCGCTCGGTCGTGACTGGCTTCGCGCGCGTCGACGGCTGGCCGGTGGCGGTGATGGCGAGCGATCCGATGTTCTATGGCGGCGGCTGGACGGCCGATACCTGCCAGAAGGTGACACGTTTCCTAGACCTCGCGGAGACCTTCCACCTGCCCGTCGTCTATTTCTGCGACTGTCCCGGCTTCCTGATCGGGCTCGAGGCCGAGAAGAGCGGCGTCATCCGCCAGGGCGTGCGCGCCATGTCGTCGATGTTCCAGACGACCGTGCCGTGGTGCACCTTCATCATCCGCAACGCCTTCGGCGTGGCCGGTGCCGCCCATCAGAACGGCTCGCGCATGAACTGGCGCTATGCCTGGCCGTCAGGCCGCTGGGGATCGCTGCCGCTGGAGGGCGGTATCGAGGCGGCCTATCGCGCCGACATCGACGCCGCCGACGATCCCAAGGCCAAGATGGAGGAGATCGGCGATCGTCTGAACAAGCTGCGCTCGCCGTTCCGCAGCGCCGAGACCTTCTGGATCGAGGAGATCATCGATCCGCGGGACACGCGAAAAATCCTCTGCGAGTTCGTCGACCTGGCGGCGCCGGTGCGCGGCAGCGGCCCCGCCAGCATGTGGATGCGGCCCTAACTCCGCCAGCCGTAGCCCTTGAGCTTCGGCAGCATGCCGCAGGCAGGCTCGAAGGGCGGATTGCTGAGGTAGTCCTGATCGGCGACGACGTAGGACTGTCCGGGCGTGCGGCTGACCAGGGCGCTCAACGCCGGGTACGACCAGTCCTGGAAGAACAACTTGGTCGGCCAGTCGTGCAGCGGCAGCGTCTCGGCCCTGACGATCCCTCTACGTTGGTCCACGACGAGCCGTAGTTGCTCGATGTGGCCGCTCCAAAGCCGGGTCAAGGCCATGTCGGGGATCGCCCCCGCGACGGCGAGTGCCCCGAACAGAAGCACCATGCGGCGGGCCACCTCGGGCTGGCGCACGACGGCAAAGAGTGCCGGCGGATTGCGATACGCCACCTGAAGCCACATGCCGACCAGAAGTGCCGCCAGAAGCATGCCGGCCGCCTGCCGCGCCACATAGTGGGAGGGCGGATAGAGTATCGAGGGCGCATGCACGATGCGCCACCACGGCGACAGGGCCAGCAGCACCGCGATGACCCCCATCACCACCGTCGGTCCCCTCCCCTGCAGCCAGGCCGGCCGCCGCACGCCCGCGACAAGGCAGATCAGGAAGCCTGCAAGCGGGATGGCGAACTGCATGTTCTGCCAGAAATCGACGCTCGTGGAGCGCACCTTCATGAAGTGCGGATGGTCCCAGTAGTCAAAGATTGTCACGGCCGATACGAGGGCCGCGCCGATGAAGGCGAGCGCCGCCAGCTGGCATAGGGTTCTCGTCACCGGATCGCTGCCGCCGCGCCGGGCCGACCACAGAATTGCCGCGGCCAGCAGCGGTCCCAGGTAGATCGTGGCTTCATAGGAGCGCAGGCAGAGCAGACCGAAAGCCAGCAGCAGAGCCGCGTCCCCGCGGCTGGAGCCGCCGGTCGTGAGCGCGACCGCCATGGCGGCGGTGATGCAGGCAAAGGCCACGTTGTACTCGCCGACGATGAAGAACGAGGTCGGCAGGTAGACCGCGGCAACGATCGCCAGCACCGCCGCCAGCAGCACGGGATCGCGGCTCACACGGACAAGGGCGAAATGATAGAAGGCGGTCGGGAGGGCGAACAAGGCTGCCGAATAGGCCATGGCCAGCACCCTCGTATCGCGGACGCCCCATTCGGCCAGCAGCAGCACCGGCGCCTGCGTCACCCAGTCGACGTGGGCACGGGCAGCATAGAAATCGTGGAAATGCCCGTGATCGAGGACGTTCACCAGGAACGAGGCGCCGTCCCAGAACAGGCCACGGCAGGTCAACGTATTGTGCAACGCCAGCCCCCAGAGAAGCACGGCGATGCTCCGGGCAACGGCGACCGGGGACATCGTGGGCACGGTCAGTCGCGCCACATGTAGTTCCCCAGCGGATAGGGTTCGGCCGGCGGGAATGGTTGCCAGTTGTTGAAGTTGCGCGGCGGCGCGATGATGCCGTCGCCGGGCTTGCCGCGCAAAGCCAGGCTCTGGCTGGGCAGGATCCACGATTCGACCAGCGTCTCGAGAGGGCGCCGCGACAGGGGCGTGGACTCGAAGGCGATCACGCCGCTGTTGCTGCGCACGATCGTTCGCACCGTATCGAGATAGGTGCGCCATTCGAGCGTGAGATAGACGTTGGACGGCAGTACCGCGAGCACGACCAGGCAGGCGAATGCGAGAATCCGGCTCGATATCTCGGTTCGGCGCAAGGCCACGAGCGAGGCGAAGCGGGAGCCGAGCGGCGACGTATAGAGCCACATCAGCACGACGATGGTGGCGACGACGAGGCCCGCGAGGCTGCGGGCGGTGTATTGCGACTTGGCGTGTGGCCGCACCAGCGAGTCGGTCAGCACCAACAAGGGCGACAGCGCAAGCAGGATCAGGAAAATGCCGGCAAAGACGTACGGTCTGCGGCCGGCGAGGTCCCCCGGACGCAACAGCGCCCAGCCGGAGATGACCAGAGCCGCGCCCATCGCCAGGTCGAATTGCACGTTCTGCCAGGCGTCGAGAACCGTCGCGGCGGTCCGGCTGAGATGGTCTTCCGAAAAGGGGTGAATCACCGAATCCGCCGCCACCCACATGCCGCCCAGGAAGGGCAGGATCGCGAACAGGTAAAGAGACGTGGCGACAACGGGTCGCGGCCGGATCCGGTAGACCGTCCAGGCGATCATCACGGCCAGCAAGGGGCCCAGGTAGATCATCACCTCGTAGGTCCGGACGGCCAGCAGTCCGACCGCGAGCAGGAAGGCACCGTCTGCAACGCTCAGTTCCTTCGCCGTCACCAGCCGTACGGCCACCACGATGCCGATGGCATAGGCGGTGTTGTATTCGCCCACGATGAAGAAGGACGTCGTCATGAAGACGACGCCGATCGCTGCGAGGACCGCGGCCAGCAGGACGGGATCGTCCTTCACCCGCATCAGTGCGAGATGATAGAGCGCGGTCGGGAGGGCGAAGAGGCCCAGCGACAGCAGCTGCGCCAGCAAATGGAGGTCGGTGACACCGAGGAACACCGCCGTGAGGATCGGTGCCTGCCCAAGGATCATCGCGTAGAGGCGCGGATCGTAGAAGTCGAAGAAAAACTCACGCCGGGCTACCTGCACGAGGAATGCAGAGCCGTCGACGAAAAGCCCCCGGCACTCCCAGCTGTACCAGAGCGCCAGGATCCAGAGCAGGCCGACCGTGGCCCTGTATGCGACTGTGGTTGTTGGCATTTCCCCGCGAGCGGGCCTACAGGACCCGTGCCGGCGGTGCAAGCCTTCACGGCTTGCAGCGTCGATGGGGCGCTGTTAGCAAGGCGCGGCAAACAAGGGTGGCGGATGCTCAGTTGGGAGAAAATCGACGCGATTCCAGGCTGGTTCATGTTCCAGTCCTATTGCGTCTGGCGCGCCCTGCTCGACCAGCAGACCGGTGCTTCCGGCGATCTGTTCGAGATCGGCGTCTGGCGGGGCCGGTCCGCGTCGGTCCTGGCGTCCTACCGCAAGGGCAACGAGAAGCTCTATCTCTGCGACCTCCGGCTGGATGAAACCGCCGTCCAGCGCTCGATCGAGTCGGTCGGCGCGAAGGCCACGAACATCGTACCGCTGTCGGGCCCGTCGGCCGACCTGCCCGCCAAGCTCGACCTGCAGGCGATGCACCAGTCGGTGCGCTGGTTCCACATCGACGGCGAGCATACCGGCACGGCCGTCTATCGCGAGCTGGAGTTCGCCAACCGGATCGTCAACACCGAGGGCATCGTCGTGATCGACGATTTCTTCTCGCCGCGCTACCCGGCCAATACGACCGAGGTCATCCGCTATCTCGAGAAGAACCCGTTCCATTTCCGCCTTCTCGCCGTCGGCTTCAACAAGGGCTACCTCTGCCGCCCCGAGAGCCTGCCGCGGTACATGGATTTCATGGCATCGGGCATGTCACGGGCGCTGCAGGGCTACGGTGCCAAGACCACGATCTTCAAGACGACCGGTCCGTGGGACACCGATGCCGTCGGCATCACCGACTACGTCGAGGATGCCGGGGCCATCGCGGGCCCCGACAACGAGCCGCAACGCTGGCACATGATGCGGACACGGCATGTCTGGGGGCCGGTGCGGCACCTTCAGAACGGCTGGCGGATGCTGCGCGGCCGCTGAGGGATCAGCGGGTTCCCGCGGCCCGTCAGGCCGCAGGTTTCGCGATCTTCATCTGGTCGTCGAGATCGTCGGCAATGAAATGTCGCACGACCTCGTCGAGGTCCTTGTCGATCTCGAAGCCCAGGCGACGGGCGCGCGCCGAATCGATGCCCTGGGGCCAGCCGTCGCAGATCCTCTGGATCGCCGGATCGTGCTGCCACACGACCTTGCCGACCTTGCGGTTGCCGGCATGGCGGCCGACCGCCTGCTCCAGCTCCCTGGCCGTCACATTGATCCCGTTCAGCAGCAGCGTGCGGCCCGGACCGAAGGCATCCGGCGGCAGATCGTGCAGACGCATGAACGCGTCGACCGTCTTGCGCGGGCTGAGGACCACCATGACCGTCTCCGGCGTCACGGGGCAGACGACGTCGACGCCCGTCAGCGGCTCGCGCAGAACCGAGCTCGCCCAGGTCGAAGCCGCCTTGTTGGGCAGGCCGGTACGCACGCAGATCGTCGGCAGCCTGACCGCGGTGCCGCGCAGGAAACCCTTGCGTGTGTAGTCACGGACCAGGAACTCGCCGATCGATTTCTGGGCGCCGTAGGAAGTCTGGGGCGTCAGGGGCGTGTCATCGGTCACTGCCGGAGGAAGATCGCCGCCGAAGGCGGCCAGCGAGCTGGTGAACACGACGCGTGGATTGGTGCCGAGCGCCCGACAGGCTTCGAGAACGTTCCGCGTGCCGTCGAGGTTGACCCGGTAGCCCAGGTCGAAATCGGCCTCCGCGCCAGCGCTGACCACGGCGGCGAAATGGAACACGGTCGACGCGCCCTGGACGATCGACTGAACGGTCGCAAAGTTTGAGATGTCGCCCGCCACCGTCTTGACCCGGGGATCCTCCAGGCCCGGCCCTTCGGCCTTCGCGACGTCGAACAGCAGCAGCTCCCTTATTCTCTGCAACTGGCCGGAAGCATTCGCGATTTCGCCCTGCTGCAAGAGGCGCCGTGCGAGCTTTTTGCCGAGGAAGCCCGCGCCGCCGGTGATGACCACCTTCATGTCGTTTCCGCCCGAATTTGTTGTATGCGGACGAAAGTGTGCACAGAACGCCGTCTGCAGTCTATGTTTGCACGACATGGCGGGACCCAGCGACATCTATGCGTTCAAGGACGCCCTCATCGTCCTGGGAACGGCGGCCGTCGTGGCTCCCGTCGTGCAGCGCCTCAGGATCAGCCCGGTCCTCGGCTTCCTCGTTGTGGGCGCCGCGCTCGGGCCTCATGGGCTAGGCCGCCTCGCCGACTATTCCCGCGCCATCGACTGGCTGACCGTCACCGGCGAGAGACAGATCGCCTTCATCGCCGATCTCGGCATCGTCTTCCTGCTCTTCTTCATCGGCCTCGAGCTCTCGATGCGCCGCCTGATCACCATGCGCCGGCTGGTCTTCGGGCTGGGTGGCCTGCAGGTCGCGCTCTCGGCCCTGGCCATCAGCCTGGCCGCCTTCTGGTTCGGCCAGCCCGCCGCCGCCGCGCTCATCATCGGCACCTGCCTGGCGCTGTCCTCGACCGCGATCGTCATGGAGCTGCTGTCCGGCCAGCGCCGGATGATGTCGACCACCGGCCGTACCAGCTTCGCCATCCTGCTGGCGCAGGATCTGGCCGTGGTGCCGCTCCTGTTCCTGATCAGCGCTCTCGGTGGCCACTCCGAGGGCTCGATCCTTCAGGGCGTCATCGTCGCGATGGTCGAGGCGCTCGTGGCGGTCGCAGTGATCGCGCTGGTCGGGAGGGTGGTTCTGAAGCCGCTGTTCCGGCTGGCCGCCAGCACCGACAATCCGGAATTCTTCATGGCGGCGACCCTGCTGATCGCGGTCGGATCGGGCGTGATCGCGGCCTACGCCGGCCTCTCGATGGCGCTCGGCGCCTTCATCGCCGGGCTGCTTCTGGCCGAGACCGAATACCGGCGCGCCGTCGAGGCGATGATCGATCCCTTTCGCGGGCTTCTGCTCGGCGTCTTCTTCTTCTCGGTCGGCATGCACATCGATCTGAGCTTCATCTGGCGCGAACCCGTCATCGTGGTCGGCGGGTTCGTGGCGATGATGGTCCTCAAGACGATCCTCCTCGTCCCGCTGTGCCGCCTGTTCGGCGTGCCGTGGGCTGCCAGCGTCGAGACGAGCCTGCTGCTGGCGCCCGGCGGCGAGTTCGCCTTCATCGGCATCGGCCTCGCCGTGCAGTACGGCCTGGTCGCCCCCGGGATCGCTGCGGGCGTCCTGGCGGTCGTGTCGCTGACCATGGCCACGCTCCCCTTCGTGTCGCTGTTCGCGCGCCGCGCCGCCCGGCACGTGGCCCAGCAAGTGACGGGCGATGCTCCAGCGACGCAGCTGCCGCCCTCGGATCACGTCAAGCGCGTGATCGTGGTCGGCCACGGACGGGTGGGCCAGCTCGTCTGCGAACAGCTCGAGAAGCACGCGATTTCATACATCGCGGCCGACCGCGACGCGGGCCGCGTGGAGCGCTGGCGGAAGCTCGGCCGGCCCATCTATTTCGGCGACGCCTCCAACGCGCTCTTCCTGCAGCGTTGCGGCATCGAGGAGGCGACGGGCGTGATCGTCACACTCGACACGGCAGCGGTCGACGATGTGGTACGCGCCGTGCGAGCCCGACGCCCGGACGTGATGATCGTCGCCCGCGCCCACGATGCCGAGCATGCCCGCCATC
This sequence comes from Reyranella sp., assembly GCA_044377795.1. Classification (GTDB taxonomy): domain Bacteria; phylum Pseudomonadota; class Alphaproteobacteria; order Reyranellales; family Reyranellaceae; genus Reyranella. Next base: position 15,861 of record JBILYJ010000023.1, read on the forward strand.
TCTATACGCTGGCCGTCACCGATGCCGTTCCGGAGACGATCGAGGCCAGCCTTCAGCTGGCCGAATCGGCGCTGGTGGGCCTCGGCGTGCCGATGGGCCAGGTCATCGCCTCGATCCACGAACGGCGCGAGTCGGTGAGGACAGAGCTGCAGGCCGCCGCCGGCGGCACGGCGCCGATGACCGAGCGGATCCGCCGCACCCGGCGCGAGAAGGCGGCCAAGCCTTGAAGGTCGTAAGCTGGAATTTGCTGCGGCTCACCGGCGCCGCCGTCGAGGACGTGGCGAAGCTGATCGACATCCAGAAGCCCGACATACTGCTCATGCAGGAGGCGACGCAGCACATCGAGGCACTGCCCGGGCTGGTCGGCGGCCATTTCTACCGGCTGTCGTGGCTGGGCCGAATCCACGGGCTGGCCGTCTGGAGTCCGACCCATATTCCCCGCCCGGTTGCCCTGTCGCTGCCGGCCTCGCGGCTTCCCGGAAGGCTGCCACGGCGGCGCGCGCAGATCATCCAGATCGGCGAGATCACCTTCGCCAACGTTCACCTCTCGCACGGCCAGCTGCTCAACCGCCGCCAGCTCGCCCGCATCGCCGCGGCGCTGCAGGGCAAACCCTCGGCCATCATCGGCGACTACAATGCCGTCGGCCCGGTCTTCCTGCCCGGCTTCGCCGATGTCGGCCCGCGCGAGCCCACTCACCTCTCCGGCAACGTCATGCCGGTCCGGCTCGACCGCTGCCTCGCCCACGGGCTCGTCTGCAGCATGGCCGATGCGCTGGATTTCGGCCCGTCCGACCACCGGCCGATCAGGCTCGAATTGCATGTCGCCGAAAGTACCCAGGCGGCTGATGGGCGATTGCCGAGCCTCAGGGCCCGGCCACGAGGCTTCTACAGGTAGGGCTGCAACAGCCGCGCCGCGCTGTTGCGCAGCCTAATCGGCAATGGGTCGCCATCGATCTCGGCAAGGGTCAGGGGGTGCTGCGGCTTCTTCGATCCGACGATCTGCCTCGCGAAGGCTGCGTCGTGCAGCTCGACGTTCAGCTCGAAGTTCAGGCGGAAGCTGCGCGTGTCCCAGTTGGCGCTGCCGATGAACGACCAGGAATCGTCGATCGTCATGAGCTTCGAATGATCGAACGGCGCCGGCATCATCCAGACGCGGCACCCCGCCTCGATCAACGGTCGAAGCGGCACGCGCCGCGCCCAGTCGAGGATCGCGTGATTGGAGTTCTCGGGCAGGAGGATGTCGACCGTGATTCCGCGCATTGCGGCCAGGCCCAGCGCCATGGTGAGCGGCTCGCCCGGCAGGAAATACGGCGTCACGACGCGAATCGATTCGCGCGCGCAGGAAATGGCATGCAGCGTCACGAACTCGATCTGCTCCATGTCCTCGTCGGGGCCGGAGGGCACGACGCGCGCCATCACCGTCCCGACCGGCTCGAGCCGCGGAAACCAGTCGTCGTCGAGTTGCTCGCCCGTCGTGAACTGCCAGTCGTCGGCAAAGGCATCGGTGAGTTGCTCGACGACCGGGCCTTCGATGCGGAAATGCGTGTCGCGCACGGGATGAGCCGGGTTCCCGGCAACGACGTTTTCCGCTCCGATGTTGAGCCCGCCGGTGAAGGCCACGCGACCGTCGATGACCAGCAGCTTGCGGTGATTGCGCAGATTCACGAGCGGCGTGCGCCAGGGGAAATACGAATGCAGGAAACGCGCGACCGGGACGCCGGCCTTGAGCAGCCGGTTGTAGGTCCCCGACCAGAAGTAGCCGCCGCCGACGCCGTCGATCAGGACGCGTACCTTCACACCACGCTGCCGGGCCTGGATCAGGGCCGCATGGAATTTCTCGCCGGCCGAATCGTCGCGGAAGATGTAACTGCACAGTCCCACGGTCGTCTTCGCCCCGGCGATCTCCTCGAGCATGCGCGGGTAGGCCTCGTCCCCGCTGTGCAGCATCTCGACGAGGTTGCCCGGTTTCGACGCCAGGCCCGTCACCCGCCCGACCGCGTATTCCAGCGGCGTCAGCGAATCCCGCGTCACGGCTGCCGTGGCGCCGGCCCCGGCGAGCGGCAGATGTTGTCGTTTGAGCCTTTGGGCACGCCGCTTGACGCGGTTGATCCCCATGATCGCGTAGAGCAGCCCCCCCAGGAAGGGCGACAGCCAAGCGATACCGATCCATGAAACCGCGGCGCCGACGCTGCGCTTGTACAACAGGACGTGGACCGTGACGGCCACCGCAATGGCGACGTGGGCCACCGCGGCCACGGTTCCAACCAACGCCGCTACATCGTCATCGAGAGTCACTTCGCCCGTTCCCCCGGTCCTTGCAGCGCGGCCGATCGAGGGACTGTTCTAGCGGCGGGCACCGCCCAACACCATGCGCTTAGTGTCTGCTTCGGGCGGAATGCCCGTTACTTGTTCACGTCGACAACCACTCGACCGCGAACCTCACCCTTGAGGATCCTGGGGGCCAGGGCCATCAGATCGGCCAGGCCCGCCTCGCTCACGGTGCTGTCTAGCTTGTCGAGCGGGAGGTCGCTCCCGAGGCGGCGCCAGGCCTCTTCGCGCGGGGCCTTCGGCAGCATCACCGAATCGATGCCGTAGACCGACACACCGCGCAGGATGAAGGGCAGTATCGAGCCGGGGAACGACGGGCCGGCGGCCAGGCCGCAAACAGCTGCCGCACCGCCGTACTTCACCTGTGCCAGCGCCCTGGCGAACATCACGCCGGACACTGTGTCGACGACGCCGGCGAAGCGCTCGCCGAGCAGCGGCCGGTCCGGCGCCTCGGTCAGTTCCTTGCGGTCCATGATGGTCGTGGCGCCGAGCGACTTGAGGTATTCGCCTTCCTGTGGCCGGCCGGTCGCCGCGACCACCGCGTAGCCAAGCTTGGCCAGGATCGCGACGGCGACTGAGCCCACCCCGCCGGCAGCCCCGGTAACCAGGATCTCGCCTTTCGCCGGGTCGATCCCGTGTTTCTCGAGGGCCATCACGCAGAGCATGGAGGTGTAGCCCGCCGTGCCGATCGCCATCGCCCGCCTGGTCGAGAGGGAATCCGGCAACCTGACGAGCCAGTCACCTTTCACGCGCGCCTTCGTCGCGTAGCCACCCCAATGCAGTTCTCCGACGCGATAGCCGTTCAACACGACCTTGTCGCCCGCCTTGAACGCGGCGCTCTCGGATGTCTCGACCGTACCGGCAAAGTCGATGCCACCGACATGGGGCCAAGTCTTGACCAGTCCACCGCCGGTCGTCAGCACGAGGCCGTCCTTGTAATTGAGGGTCGAATAGTCGATCGCCACGACGACGTCACCCGCCGGCAGCTTGTCCTCGGGCAGGGTTTCGATGGCGCCGGCGACCTTTCGGTCGGCACCCTGAGTCAAGACAAGCGCACGAAAAGTCATGGAAAGCCCCCAGTCGAATGGAAGCCGCTCTGTAGCAAGACCGCCAAGCCTCAAACAGTCTCAACGAAAGTGCCGTTTCGCTGTCCGCCCACCAGGCCATCCATCGCTGCCGGCCCCCGAGCCGACTTATGCACCGCTTGCCGACTGCGCCGCTACTGAAACGGCCTGCAAAAAAGAACCCGGAATGCTTCAGGCCTGATAAGGTAAATTGTCGGTCAAGCTACGGGGAGATAAAGGGCGCTTTCTGCGTACCGGTTTGCATGTTCGGAACTTATCGCCTTCCCGTCCTGTCGACCGTGCCGCGATCAGGCACCTGGTTCCTTCGCTATTTTTTCGCCTTCGTATGCCATCTCGAGCAGGGCGGCCGACTCGACGATCTCCTGACCGGCGAAGTCATCGGCGATCCACAGGGCGCTGCCTTCGACTTCAATCGCTTCAGGGGCGGTCCGCTGTTTCGAGTGGGCGGAACCCTGCCGGACGAGCATATGTTCATCGGGCATACGGTGTGCCCCGGTTTCCACGATATGGTCCCGGCAACGCACTGGTGGCGGCGGACGTCCTTCCACGTGCCCGGCTACGACTGTTTCCACGAAGAGAAGAGCTATCGGCATACCCCCGTGGATCTGGCGAGCTACAATCATGCACCCGTCAGGGTGTCGGCGATGGATCGGGTGGCACGCAAGGGACAGGGAGCGCCGATCGCCCTCGTCTACCGAAATCCCGTCGACCAGGCCTTCTCCTATTTCCGTTACTGCCAGGCACACGTAAGTCCGGCGTATCACTTGTTCCGGGGCCGTCCGGTCGCCGACATGTCCTTCCGGGAATACCTGTTCGATGCGGCGCTGATCTCCTATGCACGCCAGTTTCTTTCCTATCAGCTCCAGGCTGAGCGGTATCCCCACCTGGTGAAGATGATCCCCTACGAAAACCTGATCGACCGGCCGGTCGAAACGGCGACGTATCTGCTCGACCATTTCTGCGGCACGCACCGTGAGTGGCCGACGCTGCCCGCCGCCGCGCGACTGGTGCGGAAGGAACACATGCGCGCCATCGAGGACAAGCGTGGCAGCTCGCTCGACGGTACCCGCAACGGTCAGGACAGCCACATGCGCCCGTCGGGGGATACCGAGCGGGACAGGCTGGAGGACCCTGCGATTCGCGACGAAGCAATGACGCGGTTGACCGAGCTGGGAGTGGATTGCAGCCTCTTCGCCTGGCCAAGCGGTCGCGCCACGACGGAACGGCTGGACTTTCCGGAAGAGGTTCGACGGCGAGAGCGCGCATATCGGTGAGAGGCGTTGCCTCTGCCCGGCGATTGTCCACATTTCATCTATGGCCATGAGATGCTTGCCAAGCATCGGACCGGCCCCCAACTCTACATCATGCCGTCCTTTTTCAGCCTCCTGCCCCATCGCAGCGTGATTTCCGTCGCGGGCGCCGACCGTGTCGAATTCCTGCAGGGACTCATCTCCAACGACACCCGGAAAGTGGCGCCTGGTCGAGCCATCTGGGCCGCGCTCCTCACGCCGCAGGGACGGTTCCTCAACGACATGTTCGTGGCCGATGCCGGCAACGACACGTTCTTCCTTGAGACCGAACGCGAAAGGGCGCCGGCTCTCGCGAGGAAACTCAGGATGTACACGCTGCGCTCCAAGGTCACCGTCGAGGATCTGGGAGCCACGCTCGAAGTCGCCGCGGCCTTCGGCGACGACGCGTCCAAGGTCTTCGGCATCGAGGGGACGGTGTCGTTCGACGATCCGCGACTGGGGGTGCTGGGCGTCCGCGTGATCGCCCCGGCGGGACAGGCAGCGACGCTTCTTTCGGCCCGCGGCTTCGCCGAAGCGCCCCTTGCCGCCTATGACGCGCTGCGCCTGCCGCTGGGCGTACCCGACGGCAGCCGCGATCTCCAGGTCGAGAAAGCGCTGCTGCTCGAAAACGGCTTCGACGAACTGAATGGCGTCGACTGGAAGAAGGGCTGCTACATGGGCCAGGAGCTGACGGCCCGCACCAAGTACCGCGCCCTGATCAAGAAACGCCTGTTCCCGGTCAAGGTCGAGGGCGCGCTGCCCGAACCGGGCACGCCGGTCCTTCGCGACGGCGAGGAAGTGGGTGAACTGCGTTCCGGCACGGGCGACCGCGCGCTGGCGATGCTGCGGCTTGATGCGGCACGCGGCAACGGGGCCCCGCTCACGGCCGGCGACGCACGCCTCCTGCCGGAAACCCCGCCCTGGATGCGGTTGCCGGATCCGGCGGCCTCTGGCGGCTAGAGCCCACGGGCTTTAAGGTCACTCCACGCCGCTCGCGCGAGGAGAAGACCGTGAAGCTCATCAATCCCAATCCCTTCACCACGCGCCCCGAGATCGTCGGCACGTTCGGCGTCGTCACCTCCACGCACTGGATCGCGACGGCCGTCGGCATGGGCATCCTCGAACGGGGCGGCAACGCCTTCGACGCAGCCGTGGCCACCGCCTTTACCCTGCAGGTGGTCGAACCCCATCTCTGCGGTCCCGGCGGCGACGCACCGCTGATCCTGCACGACGTCCGCCGCGGCAAGACCGAGGTCGTGTGCGGGCAGGGGCCGATGCCGGCCGGCGCGACCATCGCCCACTACAAGGGGCTCGGACTCGACCTCATCCCGGGCACGGGTCTGCTGCCGGCCTGCATTCCGGGCACCTTCGACGCCTACATGCTGGTCCTGCGCGACTACGGCACGATGCGCCTGGCCGACGTGCTGTCGCCCGCCATCGGCTACTGGCTGAACGGCCACGCCATCGTCGAGCGCGCGACTGCGACCATCGCCACGGTCGCCGAGCAGTTTCGCACCCACTGGAAGACTTCGGCCGCGGTGTTCCTGCCGGGCGGCAATGTTCCGAAGCCCATGTCGCTCTTCCGCAACATCACCCTGGGCAACACCTATGCCCGGATCCTCAAGGAAGCCGAGGCTGGCGGCGGCGGCCGGGAAGCCGAAATCGAGCGCGCGCGGAAGACCTGGAACCAGGGCTTCGTCGCGGAGGCGATCGACGAGTTCTGCCGCACACAGGAGGTGATGGATGTCTCGGGCAAGCCCAACAAGGGCGTGCTGACCGGTCAGGACATGGCGAAGTGGCAGGCCACGGTCGAGGCGCCGCTGACCTACGACTACGGTCGGTACACCGTTTGCAAGGCACACACCTGGACGCAGGGCCCGGTGGTCCTGCAGCAGCTCGCCCTGCTCAAGGGCTTCGACCTCGACGGTATGGATCCGACCGGCCCCGATTTCATCCACCTGCAGGTCGAATGCCTGAAGCTCGCCTACGCCGATCGTGAGGCTTTCTACGGCGATCCCGCCTTCGTCGAGGTGCCGATGCAGACCTTGCTGTCGGATGCCTACAACGCCGAGCGCCGCGAATTGGTCGATCCGGCCCATGCCTCGATGGAGCAGCGGCCC
>JBILYJ010000331.1:0-5954 GCA_044377795.1 Reyranella sp.
AGGCCCAGACGCAAAACCAGACCGCCGTCGGCGCCGTGCTCGACGCCGCCGCCATTGGCGCGACCGGCGACTTCGCGACGGTGCTGGGCGCCTTCTCGACGATGAACGCCCAGCAGGGCGTCGCGGCCATGAACGCGATCAGCGGCCAGAACTATTCCGGCTTCTCCTCGGCCGGTATCGCGACGACCCAGGTCTTCATGACCAACTTCGCCAACACGGTCGGCGGCACCTCGGGCGGCGGCAAGCGCGTGGCCCTGGCCGAGGCCTGTGACGTCGCCTGCGACACCACCGCTCCCGGCCGATGGGGCGCCTGGGGCGGCGCGCTCGGCGGCTTCGGCGTCGTCGGCGGCACCGCCAACGCCGGCACGCTCACCTACAGTCTCGGCGGCTTCGCCGCCGGCATCGACAGGCGGGTGACGGAAGATCTCCTGGTCGGCGTCACCGCCGGCTTCACCAGCGGCACGCAATGGGTAGGCGGCTTCTCCGGACGCGGCATCTCCGACACGTTCCAGGCCGGCCTCTATGCCAGCTACGCGAAGAACGCGGTCTATGTCGACGGTCTGGCGGCCTATGCCTATTCCGACAATCGCATGCAGCGGCAGATTACCCTCCCCGGCCTGTCGCGCATCGCCAACGGCCGCACCGGTTCCAACCTGTTCTTCGGCCAGGTCGAGGCGGGCTACCGCTTCGAGATCGGCGGCCTCGCCGCGGCCTACGTCACGCCGTTTGCGCGCCTGCAGGCCGCCACGGCAACGCAGACTGCCTTCACCGAATCCGGCGCGGGTTCGCTCGACCTGTCGGTGGCGGCGCAGACTACCAACTCGCTGCGCAGCGTGCTGGGCGCCCAGCTCGGGGGAGCGATGGATCTCGGCTGGCGCGAGAAGCTGGCGATGCAGGTCAAGCTGGGCTGGGGCCACGAATATGCCGACACCGGCCGGCCCGTCACCGCCTCCTTCGTCGGCGCGCCCGCACTGCCCTTCACCACCTATGGCGCCGCACCGCAGCGCGACAGCGTCGTGCTCGGTCTCTCCGCCACCACCGTCATCGCCGACGCGACTTCGGTCTACTTCCGCTACGAGGGCGATATCTCCAGCCAGGATTCCAACCACGCCCTCACTGCCGGCTTCCGCATGACCTGGTAGTGCCCGCGTCCATCAGTTCAGGTAGCCATCGAGCGAATTCAATGGCTTAGGTATCGCCATGCTGTTCTGTACGTACAACATCCACTACGGCGTCGGTTCCGACGGCCAGTATGACGTCGCCCGCATCGCCGACACGGTGGCCGAGGCCGACATCGTCTGTCTCCAGGAAGCCGTCTCCGGCTGGCCGCAGAACGGCTTCGCCGACCAGACCGCCGAGATCGCCTCCCGGCTGAACCGTTACCACTGGTATCACGGCGCCATGGAATCCGACGCCAGCGAGGTCGGCGTCGACGGGCGGATCGTCAATCGTCGCCGCAGTTTCGGTAATGCGGTCATCTCTCGCTGGCCGATCACCTGGGCGCGCGGCCACCTGCTGCCCAAGACAGCGCTCGTCGACCGCTTCGACCTGCAGCGCGGCTTCGTCGAGGCGTCGATCGAGACGCCGGCGGGACCGTTGCGCGTCTACAGCGTGCATCTCAGCCATGTTGGCCCGCAGCAGCGCCTGCCGCAGGTCCGCGCCCTGATGGACACGGTCCTCAATGCGGAGCGGATCGGCGCGACCTGGGACAGCGCGGCCGGTTCGACCTTCATGTTCCAGGAGCGCCGGCCCGACGTGTCGCGCGCCGCCATCCTCGCCGGCGACTTCAATTTCACGCCGGACCATCCCGAGTATCCACTGGTCTGCGGCGAGACGAGCTACTACGGCCGCCTCGGCACGACGATGCACCTGGGCGACGCCTGGATCGCCGCCGGCAACAGCGAGGAGGAGGTGGAGTCCTTTCCCCGAGAGGGCCGCATCGATCATGTCTTCGTCACGCACGACTTGTCGCCGAAGGTCAGGCGAGCCTGGATCGGCTACGGGATCGTCGCGTCCGACCACTGGCCGGTCTTCGTCGAGTTCGATCTCTAGCCGGGCGAGCAGGCGTCAGCGCAGCTCGAAAGGATAGATGACCTTCCAGTCGTTCTTCATGTCGACGATGGTCCAGTGGCGGCGCAGCGCCTCATCCCACGCCTTGTCGAGCTGGCCGACCGCGGAGGGGCGATCGTAGGCGTATTCGCGGACGCCGTCTGTGTGGTGCACGAGGCCCATGAAACGCGCGCCGCTGCCCGCCGCGGTCCATTCGAGCATCTGCTGGTCGCCGTCGGAATTGCCAAAGGCGAAAACCGGCCGCCGGCCGATGAACTGATTGATGCCTTCCGGCTTGCCAGGGCCGTCATCGATGAACATGACCTTGGGCTCCTTCACCAGCTCCGGGCTGCCGTCCGGGCGCAGCCGGTAGCGGGTGACGCCCGAAGAGCCCACGACCTGCTCGGGCGGGATGCCGTAGACGCGCTCCGTCCACGGTCGCATGAACTCGATGCCGCCGCCGGAGACGATGAAGGTCTTGAACTGATGGGCGCGCAGCAAGGTCAGCAGCTCGAGCATCGGCTGGTAGACGAGATCGGTATAAGGCCGCTTGAAGCGCGGATGACGGGCGGTCGCCATCCAGTCGGCCACCGCCTTCGCAAAGGCCTCCGTCGTCAGGCCGGTGTGCGTCGCCGCGATGATCTCGATGAAGCCCTTTTCGCCCAGCGCCGCCAGGGCGGCACGGTCGTCGGCGAGAACCGACCTGAACGGCTCGAGCGTGCGCCATTCGGGATGCTGCGGCGCCATCGCCTTCACGCGATCGACGGCGAAGGCGATCTGGACGTAGATCGGCTGCTCCGTCCACAGCGTGCCGTCATTGTCGAAGCAGGCGATCCGCTCCGGCACCGGCACCCAGTCCGGCCCGCCCTGGGTCGTCGTGCGGGCGATGAAGTCGAGGATGGACCGCTTCACGGGCCCGTCGTTCCAGGAGGGCAGCCCGTCGGTCTGCGCGGCTGTTGGCCGGATCATGCCCCCGGCCGCCGCCGCCCCGGCGGCCGCCGCCATACCCGTCATCAACAACCGACGCTTCATCGCAGGCTCCAGAATATCGCGGCGATCCTACTTCGCCAGTCGTTCCGACGCGACACGGATACGTCCGCTGCGGCGCGCCTTGTCGAGCGCTTCGTGATCGCGCTCGGTTTGCCGGGCATAGGCGAGAGAGAAGCTGGCGATGGCCTCGTCGAGGGCCGCGCTGTTGCCGCAATAGCCGGCAATGGCGGCGGCATCGCCCGACTTCGCATGAGCCAGCGCCAGGGCCCAGCCGCACAGCGTGCAATATTCCTGGAAGCCGGCGATGCCCCTGGTGTTCCCTTCCTCCATTTCGATGCCGCCCTTCATGTCGGCGAGTTGGCGGACATAGAAATGCCGGTCGTTCATCTGCCCCCAACCCAGGAAGATGTCGGGCGATCCCTGGATCATGCGCTGGCCGACCACGACGCGGCGGCCATGATTCTCGAACGGCATCTGGTAGTCGGAATAAGCGGCCAGCACGGACGGCTGGGCCTGCTTCACTTGCAGGAACAGCGGATCGTCGCCGTCGTTGCCCATGAGCAAAACAACCCAGCAGCCGGTGCCGACACTGCCGACGCCGACGACCTTGCGGGCAACGTCGACGATGCGATAGCGCGACAGGAGGTGGCGGCGATCGTGGGTCAACGACTCCAGATACGAACTGAGCATCGCGTCCAACGCCTGCTCGATGGGGGTTCCGTCTTCGGTGTGGCTCTCGCGAACTACGAGGGGAACGGATTCGACGATGCGATGCTCCCCCTCCACAAACTCGGCCAGCTTGCCGAGAACGCGCTGGTGCCCCTTGCTGCGGGCCTTGTCGATCAGCTTTCGGGCGTTCTTGCGGGCGCTGGGCGACAGGCCGGAGAGCACCGCGTGCTCGTCGATCCTGTCGTACCAGGTGGCGAGATGGCCCATCTCGGCATAGCGGGCGATATGCTCGCGATAGGACCTCACGATTTCCGCCGCAGCCTCCGCAGCCCGTTGCTTGTCGCCGCCCATGAAGCGCACGGCCACGGCGGCACTGGCCGTCAGGCGCTTCAGGTCCCACTCCCAGGCGCCGGGGAAGACCTCGTCGAAGTCGTTGATGGCGAACACCAGGTCGCGCTCGGCCGAGCCGAAGACGCCGAAGTTGGACACGTGCATGTCGCCGCAGGCGTTCACCTTCAGTCCGGTCACCGGCGTCGTGGCGAGATCGGAGGCCATCACCGCGGCCGAGCCGCGCAGGAAGGCGAAGGGCGAGGCCAGCATCCGCGCGAAGCGCACCGGCACGAGCTTCTGCGCACGGCTCAGGTTCTGCGCCTCGAGGATCGCGACGGGATCGGGGCGATCGGGGCTCTCGCGAAAGGTGGCGTGGCTCTCGCGAGGCACCGCCTTGCGCAGGCTCTTGCCGGCCGCCTTGCGTTCGCTCACCGACCGTCTCGGCACGGTGAACCGGCCGAGGGTCTCGCCGGGCGAGGCCGGGATCTTGTCGTTGAAAGGCGCCTCGATGTCCGGTCGTGCGGCTGCCGTGCTCATGTCGAAACTCCAGGCGGCCCGTCGCCGCGTCGGCGAGACTAACCTATCGATGGATGCGCGAAGTAGGCAAGGTCGATACGGATTGCGCATCGAGCACTTCGCGGCCACGCCGAAGCGGCGTAGAATTGGCCTTCACGCAAAGGGAGACGAAAATGGGCGCCAAGATCCGGGCCACTGCGGGACGCGGCCGGCTTTACGACAGCGTGCTCGATACGATCGGCGACACGCCCTGCATCCGCATCAACGCCCTGGCGCCCAAGGGTGTCACGATCTACGTCAAGGTCGAGGCCTTCAATCCCGGCGGCTCGGTGAAGGACCGCCTCGCCGTCAACATCATCGAGGCGGCCGAGCGCAACGGCACGCTGAAGCCGGGGCAGACCGTGGTCGAGGCGACCAGCGGCAATACCGGCATCGGGCTCGCCATGGTCTGCGCCCAGAAGGGCTATCCGCTGGTGGTCACCATGGCCGACAGTTTCTCGATCGAGCGGCGCAAGCTGATGCGCATGCTGGGCGCCAAGGTCGTGCTGACGCCGCGCGCCCAGAAGGGCCTCGGCATGTACCAGAAGGCGGTCGAGCTCGCGAAGGCCAACGGCTGGTTCCTGGCCCACCAGTTCGAGACCGACGCCAACGCCGAGATCCACGAAGCCACCACGGCGCGCGAGATCATCGCCGACTTCGCCGGGAGCCGGCTCGACTATTTCGTGAGCGGCTACGGGACCGGAGGCACGGTGACCGGCGTGGCGCGGGCGCTGCGCCGGGAGCGGCCCGAGACGAAGATCATCCTGACGGAGCCAGCCAACGCCCAGCTCCTCGGCAGCGGCAAGGCGCAGGAGCGGGCGGCGGACGGGTCACCCGCGGTCAGCCATCCCGCGTTCGAACCGCATCCGATCCAGGGCTGGACGCCGGACTTCATCCCGCTGGTGCTGCAGGAATCCATCGACAAGAAATACTTCGACGAACTCCTGCCGGTCGTTGGGGCCGACGGGATCAAATGCGCCAAGGCGCTGGCGCAGAAGGAGGGCATCTTCACCGGCATTTCCGGCGGCTCGACCTTCGCCATCGCACTCCAGGTGGCCGCGAAGGCCGCGCCCGGTTCGGTCATCCTCTGCATGTTGCCCGATACCGGCGAACGCTATCTCACCACGCCGCTGTTCGAGGGCATCATCGACGACATGGACGAGTCGGAGATCGCTATCTCGAAGTCCACGCCCGGCTATCAGATGGGGTAGGACGGGGGCGCCGGAGCGTCCTTATACCAACGGACAGAACTCATGACGCAACGGCCCATGCTCGTTGAGTAATGGAAGCGAGGATCGCGGGAACAGCGATGAGGCCATTCCAGGCGTTGCAGCAGGCGTCGACGATGTCGTCGTAGGTGT